>JBOFIW010000560.1:0-8128 GCA_051650365.1 Vibrio sp.
ATGGTAGAAGAGCTTATTCTTGCGGGTGCCGATATTGTTAAAGTAGGCATTGGCCCTGGCTCAGTGTGTACTACTCGTGTGAAAACGGGTGTCGGCTACCCACAACTGTCCGCGATTATCGAATGTGCGGATGCTGCACATGGCCTAGGTGGTCGCATCATCGGTGATGGTGGCTGTACTTGCCCTGGAGATGTAGCGAAAGCCTTCGGCGGCGGTGCAGATTTCGTGATGCTTGGCGGTATGTTGGCAGGCCATGAAGAAGCGGGCGGCGAACTCGTCGTAAAAGATGGCGAAACCTTCATGAAGTTCTACGGCATGTCATCTAAGAGCGCGATGGACAAGCATTCTGGCGGTGTGGCGGGTTACCGTGCAGCGGAAGGAAAAACCGTACTATTGCCATACCGTGGCAGCGTACACGGTACCATTCAAGATATCCTTGGTGGCGTGCGCTCAACCTGCACCTACGTAGGCGCGGCGGAGCTTCGCGAGCTAACTAAGCGTACAACTTTCATCCGAGTTCAAGAACAAGAGAACAACGTTTACGGGCGTGAGTAACCTGATAGATACCAACAAATGTGGAAACAACCATAAATTGATATTTACAATCATATATTGATATTGGGTGTAACCATAATCTGATATTGCCTCTTCATAGTCTAGGCTTAGGTAGCTTACGACAAAATCGTGAAGAGGCAATATTGTGTTTTCTCAACCTTCCCTTCCTACTGTGGCCTTCATTGCTCTTGAGAGTGCGTTTGATACTCCTGCTCGAAACCGAACCAAGTAACGTGGTAAAAACATACACCGTTATGTCAGCGCTAAGATGGGAAAAGAGTTACGGTAGAATATTTTTTAGAATGTGCAGCTTGTTATCATTTTGACTTTGAGCTCAGCATCGTTCGTTTTTGCTCACAGCCGATTAGATATTCTTACTGTCTGAATGGCAAGACACATGCCTATGTTCCAGATTTTTAGTTCAATTCGATACCGGTGAATATATGCTGCATGAAGTGAAATCCGATACGGGGATTTCAAAAGCGGAATTTGAATGTGAATGGGAAGTAAAAGTTCAAACTGCACTTAGGTTGGGGCTAGGGCTGGTTACAGAGGATGAAATACGATAACTTGAACCTCTTTCATCAAACTCTCCTTACGACGTTAAAACTGAATGGTACCTTAGTATCAAATGGAACTCTTTCCTTCCTAAGATGTAAAGAAACCGCAATCTTGTACAACTTCTCCTTGCCCAGAACTTCAAATTAGACAGGCTTTTTGTAAATAAGAATAACCCAAGAGTGTGCTGGTGCATTAAAGGCCTCACTGTATTGATTCCTTTTCCGAACTAAAAATTTATCACGCGGGCTACGTAATGCAACTTGCTTCTACGTGTGAACAATGCCAAGTAATCATTAAGCAAAGATGTCGCCCCAATTAATCATGATTAAAAATCAAACTAAAGGTTTCTATCACGTTGATGGCTATGCAATATATTGTATCTGTCTAGGCTACTATTTATTGTGTTTGAGAATCTCGTTCTCCTAATGAGTACTAATGATCTCTGCTAATGCCCTATTAACTCCGAGCTTCAACGTAAGAGACGAAAAGTTCTACCAAGGTTGGAGAAAACTGGCCTCCGTTCTTTTCTGCTAACAGAATGTTGATGGCTTTTTGTTCTGGCATCCCCTTGCGATAAGCTCTATCAGAAATCATTGCGTCCCAAGTATCAACAATCGCTAAAGCTTGAGCCATGAAAGGAAGCTCATCCCCTTTCAAACGAAAAGGGTATCCATTTCCATCCCAACGTTCGTGATGAAGGCTCCCAATTAATGCGGCGGCTTCAAGTTCCGGAAAATCACTAGCAATGATGTATGAAAATTTTACGTGTTCATTCATAACCTGCCTTTCGATAGGGGCAAGTTTTCCTGATTTGTGGAGAATCCCCGTAGGCGTTTTCAGCTTTCCTAGATCATGGACAAGCGCCGCATCAAACATAAGTTCTAATTCCGCACCTGTTAAACCTAAGAATTCTCCGAAGTCATACGCGGTTAAGCAGACTCTTATTGTGTGAGTGTATGTTTCTGGAGAGTGCGTTGCCATTTCTTGTAGTAGCTCAAGAGCAGTAAATGAATGTGCGTGGTTCAATGCCATAGCATATACATGATTGAATTCGAAGTTTTGCATACCTACACCTTAAGCCGTTCGTTTGGGGCGGTAAGTATGGTGAAGGTCAGTGAATGTGTTAAATGAATGGTCGTGAATCGAGATTAATAAGGGTTGAATCGGTGTTTTAGAGGTTTTTAGAATGGAGTGCTTTTTGGGGAATCAACGAGATAGAATCGTATAAAACTTATAGCGAAAATCTATGGGAGAATGGGTTTTAGATTGTGGTTACATAAGCAAGAATGGTTAACCTTCATGTCTATTCAGTGCGTGATTAATGGCATTATTCACAACCATTTATTGGTAACTGATTTCGCTCGTGTGGATGATAGACTCTCGAATAAACAGTATTGATTATTACATCGTGACCCGAACATTATTCCTCATTACATTGTGGTGTATGACAACTGCTGAATTCTCAAAGAAGATTGGATACTCTCAACATCACCAATGGCTGGTCAACAACTAAATCATCATTCAACTAACACCCGAAAGAACGCGGCTTGTCGCTACCATTTATTTAGATGCCAACGCTATAAGTTATGAGGTTAGATGCATTTAAGGTTGCTTCGATTTTTGCCAACGACTCAAGACAATAGAAAGTGTTAAAGGCTTCTAACCAGTCTCAAGCTATGGCTTTTATCAATTAAAAAACAATTAACCATAAAATTAATTGCTTAAATATCATAAGCTTGAGCGTTAATAACTAATCATAGTCATTTAGTGGTTACTTTGAGGCATAGCAGCCAAAATGGTCGGATCTTCAACAACCGAGTGGCATCAATGAAACTATTCAACACGTATCTGTTGAAAAGGAATTCATCTCTATCGTTACTAGCAAGCATCTCTCTCGCAACCCTTCTTACTGCGTGTGATAGTGGTAGTGGAGGTGGCTCAGACAATCCGGTAATTACTTCGCCTGTCGACAATACGGCGATCTTCTCTGCTAACATTGGTGCCAATGCTATTGTTGGTGAGCGCACTTCTATTAACGTTATTGGTTATGTTGAGACAAGCGATGATAGCGAGTTTGAAATTACGTCTATCGAGTCATTGTCAGGGGATACTTGTCAGGTCGTCAGCTCTGGCTCAACGTCGTTTTATGTGAGTTCGAATGAAACACAAGATTGCCTGTATCAATACCGAGTCTCTCCAATAAATAGTCGTGCACAGTCAGAGTCTTATGTTCGTGTTGCTTCTGCTTCAACATATGCATCGACATCGTTACCGAGAATCACTGTCTCCACAACCGAGAATCAAGAAATTATTATTGACCTTGAAACGGAGTTAGGTGCTTCGATGCCCGATAGCAGCTACGAGTTGCAAGAACAGATGGTTGTTATTGGTAACGGAAGTGCCACTTATCTCAACTCACAACGCATTCAATTTACGCCGACGAGGAAAGGGCAGAGTGAGATTTTCTATAGCTACGAAAGCGACTCTGCCATCAAGCAAGGTACTATTTCGGTTTCAGTCTCGGAGTTGACGGGAAACACTCCGCCAACCGCCAATGCATTTGCTCATCCGGAACTCATTAAACTTGGTGAAAGCACCACGATAGATGTTGCGCCATATGTCTCCGATTTGGATGGAGATAACATTCAGTTAGTTGGCGTTGAAGATTTTAACTCTACGATCGCATTATTGTCGCCAACAGACGTAACGAATACTCAATTTACGTTTGAGTCGACAACACCTGGTGCTCACGATGTGGCTTATACCGTCAGTGATCACATGGGAGGCTACACAACATCGGTTGCTCGTATCGAAGTAGAGCCTGATTTCTCATTGATTCAGGATTGGAAAGATATCGTCACTTACGACCCTGTTATTAATACAGAGATTCGCTTCTTTGCGCCGATGACAAAAGTATATGCAGACTACGTAAACGCGCCTTACACCTCAACCTATATAGAAAATGGTGAATATGGTTTGAAAGATGCAGAGGTGGTGATGCAAACACTCACACAAGCACGCCAATACTGCAAAGTTCGTGGTGGGCGTTTACCACTCCAACGTGAACTTGAAACCCTAATTGCAAACGAAAACAGTGCGTTCAGCAACCACAATTGGCCAACGAGTAAGAAGTATTGGACTGCTGATAACGTCAGTGAAACCAATGCAGTGACGGTTAATTTGAATGATGGTGTGGTTGGTAATCAGTTAAAAACTGTGGCGATGTACACTACGTGTGTTGAACTTAGTGGTGGCGTTAAGGATTTCTCGGTAGAAGCCAAGTACGTTGAAGGTTCAGGAAATGAGTATACTTACTTGCTAAATGCTACGGATCCTGATGGCATTCCTGCTAGTTATGCGGATATAGCGTTATATTCGCTGGAACAAAAGGGCGTCTTTGAAAACCTAAAGTCTGAGATGTTCGTGACTTTAGGGGGGAATGGTGAAAAGTTGGAGTTATTTTTTGATACGTCTTTTTCAAAGTCTGTAGTTCAAGTGCAAATCAGCTCAGCTGAAGAACGTTTTCCATTTATACCCAATGTAGATAACTCTCAAATTGATCTAACTAATCCGGAACTTTGGAATACAAGGCAATACCAAATTCAAAATATACCGATACCTAGTGTTACGAACCTTATAGCGAACCCAAATGGTCTCCCAGTCCTTGGTAGTGCAGGGAACCATATAAACCATGTATACAAAAACTCTTTCGAAGGAAAGAATTTCATTGCAATGTATAAGATTGAATCTCCAGCTTCAATTTCAAAAGGTGCTGCATCTTTTACGTTACAGCAGGTCGGGGCAGATCCAAACCTATGGCCTCCTGAGGTAACACCTCAGGGCGACGGTATTGCTCAACATGAAAGTACTTTTGGATTTGATACTCATTATAATTTCCGAGGCTACTACCTAATAGAAAAAGGCGTTCGAAGTAATAGTGCTTTTATTTCAGCTGATGTTAGGCGCCCATTAAACTATATATGGTTTGATAAGCGAGGGGACAAGGTATTCGTTTATTCCAATACGGCTTCTGAGCGTCCTGATGCACCAATTGGTTCATTTTCCTTGGATGCTAATTCGGGGTTTGATCTTACTAAGCCCTTTTGGATTACTTACGGAGGTTATAACCAATCTAGTGCTGATGCAGTTGTTAAGTCATTGAATTTCGCCGCTTACTAGAGACTTTATTATGAATAACAAATTAATTTTTTGGTCGCTGATTTCGGCCGTACTTTCTGCATGTGATGGTGGATCTGGTGGTGGTTCATCCTCCAGTAGTGTTGAAGGAAGCACTCCCGAAGCAGTGAACATTGAAACGTCTCCAACCCAGTCTAAAGCGTTAGTTGGAGTTGAAAGTACGGTCAAGGTAACGGCGACCAATAGTAAAAACATCGCAATGTCGCTTATTTCAGTGCGCTCTACTTCGGATGATGCTTGTCAGGTGACTTCAGTGGAAGATATGTCGTTCACGGTTAGTTCTAATGAAGTTGGTGAGTGCCAATACAAATACACAGTTGCACCACAAAATAGTGAGCTTTATGTTGGTGAGGAATCCTCAATTGCTCGTGTTTCTGTGTCTAAAACGGCAGTTGATAACACACTACCCAACCTTTCAGAAACGACGGATATTGATACGGCTGTTGTGATTGATCTTTCTCAGGAACTAGCTGGGGAACTTGATACATCAGTGTTCTATCTAGCGTCTGATGCTTCTGTGTTTGGTGCCGGCATCGTGGATACCGATGCGGTTAACAATATGCTTACTTTTACTCCGTTTGATGTGGGTGTTTCTCGAATTACTTACTCAATGACAGATGGTTCAGTTACCAAGCTAGGAACGATTGATGTCGCTGTCTCTGATACACAGAATACGTCGCCAATTGCCCTTAACTATGTCCGTGAAGGAAAGTTAGGCAAAGGGATGCTTGTGACGATTGATTTAACGGACTATATCTCTGATACAGAAGATGCGGTGAGCCTCGAATCCGTTAGAGCATACAACGCGGAGACGGAAATTACCTCTGCTTCTGAACACACCTTTACTTTTCGTTCCTCAGCGCCGGGTGCACATGAAGTTGCTTACACCATTAACGATGGCCGCGGTGGATACGCAGTTGGACAAGTTTATCTTGAGGTAGAGCCTGATTTTAGTCTTGTTCAAGACTGGAATGATGTAACGGTTTACGACTCAACTATTGGCGCAAATATTACATTTACGGCCCCCGTAAGCAAGGTGCTAGCTGACTATACCAATACAGCATATACGAACTATCAAGTACAAGATGGGGTTACGGGGCCGAAAGGGGCAGAAGTGGTCACCATGAACCTTGAACAAGCGCAAAACTACTGTGCGACAAGGAATGGACGTTTACCAATCAGCCGTGAATGGGAATTACTTATTGCAAATCAAGGTAACCTTTTTACCTCTCAAAACTGGCCTGCGGGGGCAGATTTTTGGAGTGCCGACATGATGTCAGAAACCACTGGCAAGAGCGTTAATGCAACAAATGGGACGAATTCTGAATTTTTGAAAGGAAGTGGTGCTGGTTTCGTAACTTGTGTCTTGTTAGATAGCGAAGCGGTAAAAGACTTTTCTACGAAATTAGAGTACAGCGTTGTGAATGGTGTTCTTTTTGACTTGAATGGCGTTGTCTTCGATCCTGATGGAGAGCTTGCTCCATTTCAAGATGTTAGGTTGGTATCTGAACGTAGAAAAGGGGTCTTTTCAAACTACGAATCAGAAATTAGCAAAGTGTCCGATTCATTCGGAGCGCTAGTGGATAGTTACACAGATACATCGTTTAATGATGCGGTGTTATCTAGCCACACAAGCGCATCTAAAGTCGATTCTATTGTCTTTAAATCAGCGGCGGCATCTTCACGATTAGATCTAACGGATGAAAATAAATGGGAGAGATTGGCTGCGGAGCAAGAAGCATTAAAACCATGGAGTTCTTTTGGCATGCCGATCCTCGATGGCCGAGAGGGAGGTGGGGACTTGCGTACCATTAATGTATATCAACAGGACTATTCTGGGTATAACTTCGTTGTTTACATTAAGGTTGAAGATCTCGGAGGACTAGCTCCTCGAAATGGACGATTTTCATTTGCTATTCAGCAGGAGTCTCCCCAACCGTCCATAACTTGGGGAGACGAGAACTGGCCCTCTTCTCCAAAAACAGAGAAGTCATTCGAAGTAATCAATGATTATTGGTGGAAAAATTCAAAAGTGATTTCTGGTTGGAGATTATATGATGAGACAGCTATGAATCTTTCAACACCAGTGAGACATTTATGGATTCAAGTTAACAATGGAATGCTAGAAATATATAATTCTCCATCGTCAGATAAACCGGAGTTTCCTATTTATAAAGGAAATATGAACTGGTCAGGAATAGACCCAAGTCAATCATATTGGGTTCAAATTGGCAGTAGATTGGATACTGGTCATGAGTATGCAGTTGGGATAGATACCTATATAACCGATGCCTATTTCGCTAACTACTAATGTTTACTCATTCAGACCTGATCTGACCGTTACCCACTTTTTGACTTGGCGCCTGTCAGATTATATCTGGGCTAGATTCTTTTCAGCCCAGATTAACTTCCCATCTTCTAATGTTTCTATTGGCGTTCTGTTGCAGCTCATTTTTCCTTGATGAGTACGATGATTGCGGTATTAGTCCATCCATTCGTCCAGATCTTTCTGTAACTCTTCCATTTAACCATACAATGTCTTTCTGAACGTCACTTGGTAAAAGTTATTTAGTATGGCCTTGTGGAAGCGTTTGCAGATGTCATTTGTCTGTGGTTACATCGCTTTCCTATGTGGCGAAATAGGAAAATATAAGGTCTTGTGGGTCCTGCTAGAACGCTACTAGCAGGAAATCTGGATAGGTGAAAATGAAAAAATGCTAATTATTTCGTAGGGGGCAATTTACTCTAACCACGTCAACTTCCCATATAGTCTGGCGGGTTGCTCCTGTGTTCCCTCTGATTCAATTTCTTCATC
>JBOFIW010000561.1:0-3183 GCA_051650365.1 Vibrio sp.
CCCTTTCGGCTGCGCCGACCCCTACCCATTTCGACTCGATTTAGAGTGATTTGAGTATTGTTTATGGTCGCTTTCCGTGGAGTTTTTTCTCTTACCCTTTCGGGCTGCCCTGCGCTGTGTGTAAAGGCTTTCGCCCCCCGTCCGAGTCACACAACACTAATCAGTTATTCCTTTTCCGCTTGTCCCCTCTAGCAGCTATAAGGGGCGGTGTTATCGAGCTTTAGCTTAGTTCTGATTAGTGCCTTTACCTGCCACCTATCGGACTTCCCTTGGTCGGTGGCTGATGCGCGTCGCTCTGTCCAAAACATCTTGATCCAAACAGAGTGCAGGAATACTTGAAGTACTTAAACGATATGGGCTATCATGAAAGGACTTACACAGGCCGTCAAACCAGTAAGTTTTCCGAAAAACCCGTCTTGCAGGACGGGTTTTTTCACATCTGAGCATTAGACTACTGTCTAATTCAAAAGATCGCAATGATCCATTTCTTTTCTTGGTTGGCTCCAACCATATCAATAAAAAGCAATAAACCTATATAGATATAGACCTATATCTTTTTTAAAAAGATAATATGACTGTCAGTGACAATCCACAGCATCACTCAACAACACTTGACAATCACTGACAGTCAAAAAAATAAAAAAAGGAGAGAAGCAATGCTATCCATACTGGAAGTCTGTCACTTGACAGGCAAAAGCGAAAAAACAGTTTATAGAATGATGAACAATGGAAAGCTTCCATACACGCAGATAGATGGAAAAAGATTTGCAGAAAAGGAAGATGTCTTAAAATTGCTTCCAAATAAACATGAGATAGAAAAACGAGACTATTTGGAACAAAAAATCTCAGTGCTGACTAACGAAGTGATTCGATTGAGCGGGTTGATTGAACTCTTAGTAAATAGTCATGAGAAGAATAAAAATACAGCACACCCATTGATAGATAATGTATTTGACGATTCATTAAAAAAACAACCAAAGATCTCTAGCAATGAAATAAGAGCCAAAAAAGCAAAGATAAAACTATTTGAATCTCTTGATAAATTAAATAAAAACAATGAATTACCAATGTATAGAGGATTACCATCTGTAACGGGAATTCACCGAATCACGGGGATAGATAGGGGAACAATATCGAAGTACATAAAAGAATGGATGGATTCCAATAGCTAATAGACTCTAAAAAGTGCAAGTGACTGAAAAACAAAATAGAATAGATGTCTCACATGTCAGTGTTAGTATTAGAGGAAAGGATGGCGCTATTAGATTTAGACAAAACTACTCACTGGCAACCATTTTATCTTGATGGTAAGTGCTATGACCTTTCACACTTAGACGCACATAAAGTTACCTACACCCAAGAAAGCGACGGAAAAAATCCTGAAAGATCGTATGATTTTTATGTAACTTATTCATTTCATTGTTTTTCAAAGGACTACCCAACTCTCACAGAGCAAGATAGAGAGAAGCTAAAATACTCATCAGACAAAGAGTCTCGACCATTCTGCGAAAGACGTTACTTATTAAGTAAAAAACTACCCCAAATAATTAATGGCTTACACAAATCAAACCTTGTTTTTCATGCAGGCCATGAGAGCTATGCAACCTGTAACATTGAAGACGAGAATGGAAATAAGATCGAATATTACGTTTCATTTGCTACATATAGATACAAAAAGAAGCTACGTATTCATATCCAGAGCGCCTATCCATTAGACACGCCTTTAGGAAAAAGGAAAAAAGTAAAATTTTTTACTATTGCCTACAACCTATTCAACGGAAAAGCACTTCCTGCTCCCCAGAAATAACAAAGCCCCCTATATATAAGGGGGCTTCGCCTGAAAAATCAGGTATCCAGAACGCCATTACCGGGCTTGGCCTCGACCACTTTCGTGGTTGCGGAGTGTCATGTAATTTCTTACATGTCTGTCGCACTCACCATGATCATATACCCTAACCACAGCAAAGATAGGCGCGTCTGTGTCACACTAATTAGTATTAATTACTTAAACTTAATGCTAAATTGATTAAATACTATAGTATTTAATCAATTTAGCATTAAGTTGGTGTCCATATCAAAAAATTTATAAAATTTTTTAAGAGATCGCACGAAGATGAGTAAATCAAGAAACCAGCTTGAAGAGAAATGGGGAGAAAAATCTCTTTTAATGGGATGGGTATCATTCCCATCATCATTACTATTTTTGCAAAGCCGATTCAATCTATCGCCAACGGGATTAAATGTTCTTTTGCACCTAATTATGCATTGGTGGGATCCAGATTCTCCGCCGTATCCATCACAGGAAAGTATTGCAAAGCGAATCGGTGTATCGAAAAGAACTGTTCAAAGATCTATAGATGAACTGGAAGAAATCGGCCTTGTAGAAAAGGAAGCGACGTTCAAAGAGCACCCGAAGTACAGAGGAAGAAACAAATACAACTTAATACCTCTAGTTAAGATTCTTCAAAGCGAAACACCTTACATAAAACAAAGAATCAAGTTCTACCAGAAAGAGGAAGAACAGGATTAATTTTAGGTACGTAATAGAAGCTATATGTTAAATCGCTAGGTTTACTACTAAAAATGGCACACCAAGCCCCTCAGAGGCACCAGAGTCTCTTATTGCCACACTTAACTGACCGAACTACCACCAAAACGCTTTGAAAGTTTGTGACACTTTCAGGGGGGGATTTACATCGGAAAAGCTACGTAACCATCAGGACTGCATTCCATCGCCAACTAGTCAAAAGTGAATATTTGCAAAACACAAACACCACCTGTTTAACACTTCATAGCCAAGTACTTTAAGGCATAGCAAACCAAGCGTACTACGCTGTTAATTTGTACTGTAGAATGCTTTGAACCCTTGCTGTACAAGGTTTAAGGATTAGCAGCGTAAACTGCGTTGGGTGTGACAGAACCTATACCACCTATAAGCGAGTTGCATTTATTCGCGTGGGAGATAAGGGTTTACATTTAAATGTGGGCGCTTATTATTATGATATATTTCCTAGCATGGGAAATAAGAAAGCCCAGTGTACCAGACTGGGCTTTGAAGCGCGTTACAAGAAAAACGCGTTTATGACTGCTGTCAGTAACTCAATTAATGCAGTTAACAGCTCTATCATACTAACCTCCTTTTAGGTTGGTTTTAGATATACAAACCCTAGTGCATCTATGCTC
>JBOFIW010000562.1:0-3779 GCA_051650365.1 Vibrio sp.
GCAACCGCCCAATCGAGACCAATCGGGACTCTAACTCCAAATTCATCTTCCCACTCAGCCCATGCACCCGCACCGACATACCAGTCGATGGACATCTGTGGTGAGGACAAGTCTCCTCGTTTGAACAGATAATCTGCCGCAATACCGTCATTACCAACAGTTAGCCGATATTGTTGCCCCAATTCAACCACTGCGCTAAGCCCTTGATCAAAAGCCATTCCAACCGCAACATCATTAGCCTTGGCAACAGTAATATTTGAAATGCATAACGCACCGAAAGCGATCAATTGAAACTTCACAATACATTCCCAAAAGTGATAGATAAGATGAACTGCTAATCTATTGCACTATCAAAAAAGGATGTCAGCCTGATGTCAGCCGCAGTATGACCTCTGCAAAGAAAATGAAAACAGTACCTCATACTTACAATGAAGAACTTACTCCGAAACGTCATTCACCGGCACTATCGCACCATCAAGTTTTTCAATAACGAAGAGTCATTACTACCAGTGGTGATGGTTAATGAATGGCAATAAAAAAAGGAGACCGGCGGTCTCCTTTTCTCTAGGGGGAGGAATAAGATTAACCGTGGTTACGGATCCACTCATCCATTTCAGTTTTTAGGTTATCTGACTTGGTACCAAAGATGGCCTGAACACCACCAGACACCATCACAACACCGGCAGCACCTAGCTTTTTCAGTTTGTCCTGATCAACCAGAGCAGTATCTGCAACGGAAACACGTAGACGAGTAATACACGCATCTAGGTTAGTGATGTTTGCTTTACCACCAAAGGCAGCAACCAACTCACCCGCAAGTTCATTACCACTTGTTGCTGTATTACTTGTACTTTCATCTTCACGACCCGGTGTTTTCAGGTTCAGAGTACGAATTACGAAAGTGAATACTACATAGTAAAGTACAGCGTAGCCGATGCCCAAACCAACCAACAGCAGCATATTTTCTGCACGTGGAGATTGAACAACGAAATCTATGAAACCGTTAGAGAAGGTATGACCGTGAACCACACCCAATGCGTTAGTCAGAACGTAAGCCAGACCGGCCAATACTGCGTGCACTGCGTACAACACTGGTGCAACGAATAAGAATGAGAACTCGATTGGCTCAGTAATACCCGTTAGGAATGAAGTCAGAGCTGCAGAAGCCATGATACCCATTACTTTGGCGCGGTTTTCAGGTTTTGCACAGTGAGCAATAGCAAATGCTGCTGCTGGCAGACCGAACATTTTGAATAGATAACCACCAGCCAATTGACCAAAACCGTTACCTGCTGCGCGTGATGCATCATCCGCAGTTAGGAAACAAGTCATGATGCCGTGCACGGTTTCACCCGCACCATTCACACAAGTACCTGCTTGATAGAAGAAAGGCACGTTCCAAATGTGGTGTAAACCAAATGGGATCAGTGAACGTTCAACAATACCGTAGATACCAAATGCGGTTACCGGGTTTTGGTTTGCCGCCCAATCAGAGAATGCACCGATAGCTGAACCGATTGGTGGCCAAATAAATGACAACACAACGCCCAGTGCAATCGAAATAAAACCAGTAATAATTGGAACAGCACGCTTACCAGCAAAGAAGCCAAGGTATTCAGGTAGTTGGATTTTGTAGAAACGGTTGAAAGACCACGCCGCAACACCACCCGCTAAAATGCCACCCAGTACGCCTGTTTCGATGCTTGCTACACCCATTACAGTTGCCATTACTTTCAAAGTAGCAACCATGATACCGTAACCAACAATCGCTGAAAGGCCTGACACGCCATCGTTGTTTGTAAAGCCGAGTGCTACACCTACAGCAAACAGCAGAGCCATTTGACCGAAGACTGAGCCACCAGCTTGTTCCATAAGATTCGATACAACTTCTGGCAACCAGCTAAAATTAGCAGCGCCGACACCCAGCAAAATACCGGCGACAGGCAATACTGATACTGGAAGCATCAGAGCCTTACCGACCTTTTGCAGAGTCGCAAAAGCGTTCTTAAACATGTTTATGCTCCTGATTAAATTATTAGAATAGCTGGGACTAACGACATACCCCCGTAGCCTAAATGTTAGTACCCAGTGAAAATGTAACCACTTTTTGCATTATATTTTCCGGCTCTAAATATATCTTGATACCCCTCAAATTTTCTAGTTTGAGATGAAATTAAGTTTCAAATTACTAATTAGATCACAATCGGTGAGAATTCGCCCCCAACCAAAAACAACACTAACTGCATGTTTTTTATAAAAAAAATTATTGATAGCATTAATTTTACTAGGTAAATAAAATCGATCCGGATGTTATTTTTAGTAACAAAATTACAATTCAACCAATTCAGCTCTATTTTTCAACAGATCGTGTAAACACTTAGCTAATTCGCGACTTAATATTTAATTGACGAATAAAAAAGCGAGCATTTGCTCGCTTTTTTATCTATTTAGGGTTTTTATCGCAAAAAAAGATCTCTAAAGTTTTCCGTGGTTTTAAATGCAACTTCAGTCAATGAAACACCTTTTAACTGGGCAATATAAGCCGCAACTTCTACAACATAAGCAGGCTGATTTTCCTTACCTCGATGTGGAACAGGAGCCAAATAAGGAGAATCGGTCTCGATCAATAAACGATCTAAAGGTAAAGCTTTTACAACCTCTTTTAGTTTTGTGGCTTGCCGAAAAGTCACAATACCTGAAATCGAGATATAAAAACCAAGCTCCATGGCAGCCTGCGCAAAACGCAAGTCTTCGGTAAAACAGTGAATCACACCGCCGCATCGTTCAGCATGCCCTTCTCTGAGCAGTTGCAAAGTATCTTGCTGGGCATTACGAGTGTGAATAATGAGCGGTTTATTGCACGTAACTGCCGTTTCAATCTGCTGCTGAAAACGTAATTTCTGTAAGTCTGCAGTCTCCGGTTGATAGTGATAATCTAACCCCGTTTCACCTATCGCAACCACTTTAGGATGCTGCACATATTGGTGAAAAAGGTCGAGAGAAAAGTCACTCTCCACATCCAGCGGATGAACACCACAAGAAGCATAAACTTGTGGATAGGGTTCAATCATTTGCAACATTTTGGGGAAAGAATCGAGAGTGACACCTACCGACAGTAGATGTTCCACTTTCGCTTGACGTGCTTTCTCAATCACGTCACTTACATCCGTGTGCAGATCTTGGTAATCCAATTTGTCGAGATGACAATGTGAATCTACAAACATGTTTCCTCAGTAATAAATTGATAGAACCATTGCAATAACAGTAGTTCAGTATTTAAGCCAGTAAACTGATTGAACTGCTCAATCAACGCTTCTAAAGCAGAAGTCTGTGCAGAGAGTGTAGAGTAGGTAAATCTCTTTGCTAGTGATGAGCTCACTGGCATGAAATAGTCTTGTTGTACCCCAAACTGGATTTTTTGTGCATCAACAAGGGCACACCATATCCAATAAAGATGAGGCATTAAGTCTACGTTAATCAGAGAAATACACTTTAATTGCGCATTGGCATCGCCACTCATCGCGTCACTTAAATGTGTTTCTATATCGCGATACTTATCAACGCCACCCTCAAGCATAAATGCACGAGTCTTAATTGGTGAGCCAGCACAAAGGTGCAAAGCATAAGCTGGGGCTTCAATACCCTGCTCTTTTAACCATTGCAAGACCAAGGCTGTTGGAGGTGTTGGCACAACCATTCTTTGACAACGACTTACAATCGTTGGTAATAGATGATTGATTCGCGAAGTCACTAGGATAAAAAGACAATGAGGTGCGGGC
>JBOFIW010000563.1:0-5051 GCA_051650365.1 Vibrio sp.
GTTCAATCACCACACCACCACGGTCGCCGTAAGGAACCGTTAGGTCATGATCTTTGATTTCTTGCAGTAGCCCCAGTTCTTCAAATTCCGCCACGATCGCTTTACGTGCAGCAAAACGCTCCATGCCTTGGTATTTAGCAGGGATCTCTGTGCCGTAAGCATTGCTTGCTTCGCCGTTTGAATTGAAGACTTCGGCTGCATCACGGATGTTGGCATCAAAGGTCAGAATGTTGATCATCGGTAGCTGATGACGCTTACCGACTTCATAGTCGTTGAAGTCGTGCGCAGGGGTGATTTTCACACAGCCCGTGCCTTTCTCCATATCAGCGTGCTCATCGCCCACGATAGGGATGCGACGGCCCACGATCGGCAGAATGATCTCTTTACCAATCAGACTCTTATAACGAGGATCTTCTGGGTTAACCGCAACACCAGTATCGCCCAGCATGGTTTCTGGACGTGTTGTGGCTACCACGATGTAATCTTTGCCATCTGCCGTTTTCACGCCATCCGCCAGCGGGTAGCGGAAGTGCCACATGTGACCTTTGGTCTCTTTGTTTTCCACTTCCAGATCGGAGATCGCAGTGTGCAGTTTTGGATCCCAGTTAACTAGGCGCTTACCGCGGTAGATCAAGTCATCTTTGTAGAGACGCACGAACACTTCTTGCACGGCTTTGTAGAAGCCATCATCCATCGTAAAGCGCTCACGATCCCAATCGACAGAGGCGCCAAGACGGCGTAGCTGTTTAGTGATGGTACCGCCAGATTCTGCTTTCCATTCCCAAATCTTGTCGATGAACGCATCACGGCCGTAATCGTGCTTAGTTTTGCCTTCTTCTGCAGCGATCTTACGCTCAACCACCATTTGAGTGGCGATACCCGCGTGGTCAGTACCCACTTGCCACAAGGTATTTTTGCCCTTCATACGCTGACAGCGGATCAGAGTATCCATAATGGTGTCTTGGAAGGCGTGACCCATGTGCAGGCTGCCTGTGACGTTCGGTGGCGGGATCATGATGCTGTATGCGTCTTTTGATGTGTCACCGTGAGGCTTAAAGTAGCCTTGCTCTTCCCAAGTCTTATACAGATCTTGTTCGATTGATGTTGGGTTGTATGTCTTTTCCATAGTGCTCTTTAATGGATGCTGTGATGGTTAATTCAGTCTATCGCTATAAGTGAGTTCTCTTGGGTAAGAGAGCTTAACTATAAGGATGGACGGTTATGGATATTGAATCTCAACAGTTTGCAGCTGATAACCTGCTTGTCGATAGAGTTTATACCGCTCGCGTGCTAGCTGCTTGGCATTTTCTGCGCAGGGCACGAAGTCTACCACTTCGGCAAAGGTACGCGCAAAGGTTGTCTGATTATCCGCCAAATTTATTGCCAGTTGACGATTCCAAGAAGGGGAGACTCCCACATAACCTATCTCAATCGCGGTGCCAGATTTGGGGCCTTCACCCACCAGATTGTGCGCTAAAAACTGTTCGGGCTCGACTTGCCAAAAATGCTCGGCTAATTGTTCTGCGTGTTGCTTATCTTGGCATTGTAGGTAAATGCGTGCGCCTTGCGCTGCAAAGTGACGAGTCAAATACAGCACGTATTGCGCGAAGCCTTCTGGCGTTGCTTGAGCAGAATCTGGGGAAATCAGGTAAAAAGTCGCGGTTGGCATCTTGGTCTCTTGCAAACAATCACCACGCCTGTGGTGGTAGTTTAGATCTAGTAATGAAAAAGGGCCCGAAGGCCCTTCTGCGATTACTCTTCAGCGTCTAGGCCACCGCTGCGATTAAGCAGGAATTGGACTAGTAGCGAGACAGGACGACCGGTTGAGCCTTTTGCTGCACCTGATTTCCACGCAGTACCCGCGATGTCTAAGTGTGCCCAGTTGTATTTCTTAGCAAATTTAGACAGGAAGCAAGCTGCAGTAATGGCGCCACCTGGGCGGCCACCAATGTTTGCCATATCGGCAAACGGGCTCTTGAGCTGCTCATGGTATTCATCAGCCAGTGGCAGACGCCATGCGCGATCGCTCGATTGCTCAGAGGCATTCACCAACTCATGTGCCAGCGGATTGTGGTTAGACATCACCGCACTAATATGGTGACCTAAAGCAATCACACAAGCACCAGTTAGCGTTGCTACATCGACAACACATTCAGGCTCAAAGCGCTCAACGTAAGTCAGAACATCACACAGTACCAAACGGCCTTCGGCATCGGTGTTTAACACTTCCACGGTTTGACCTGACATCGTAGTCAGAATGTCGCCTGGACGATAAGCATTGCTGCCTGGCATGTTTTCACAGCCCGCCAATACACCAATCACGTTAAGTGGTAGACCAAGTTTGGCAATCGCTTTCATAGTGCCGAAAACAGATGCTGCGCCACACATGTCGTACTTCATCTCATCCATACCTTCACCCGGTTTGAGTGAGATACCGCCTGAGTCAAAAGTCAGACCTTTACCCACCAATACGATTGGCTTGGCTTCAGGATCTGGATTGCCTTTATATTCGATGACCGACATCATGGATTCATTGCGTGAGCCACGGCCTACCGCGAGGTAAGAAGCCATGCCGAGCTTCTCCATCTCTTCCTCACCAATAATTTTGGTGGTGATGCTCTCGTAATCGTCAGCCAGACGACGAGCTTGTGAAGCGAGGTAAGCTGGGTTAGCGATGTTTGGCGGCATATTGCCAAGGTCTTTACAGGCTTTCACACCAGAAGAGATTGCTAAGCCATGAGAAATTGCACGTTCACCGAGATTCAGTTCACGGCGAGTGGGGACGTTGAACACCAGTTTACGCAGTGGACGGCGAGTTTCTGGTTTAACGCTTTTGAATTGGTCAAAGGTGTACAGGCCATCTTTGGTGGCTTCAACCGCTTGACGCACTTTCCAATAGGTATCACGACCTTTGACATGCAGCTCGGTCAAGAAGCAGACTGCTTCCATAGAGCCGGTTTCATTTAACGTGTTGATGGTTTTCTGAATGATCTCTTTGTACTGACGTTCACCCAGTTCGCGTTCTTTACCGCAACCGACGAGCAGCACTCGCTCAGACAACACACCTGGTACTTGATGCAGCAGTAGCATCTGCCCCGGTTTACCCTCTAGATCACCGCGACGCAGCAGTGAACTAATATAGCCGTCGCTGATTTTATCAAGCTGTTCTGCGACTGGAGAAAGGCGACGTGGTTCAAACACCCCAACAACGATACATGCGCTGCGCTGTTTCTCAGGGCTGCCACTCTTAACACTGAACTCCATGCGTACTCCTACATCCTGAAGACAAATAGAACTAAATGGTAGATAATGCGCTCTTACTTGAAAGATCCCATGAAGGATCGACCTTTTGTATGCGCAATCTAACCGTTAGCGAAATTATTCAAAAAATAAAAGGTTCATCGGGAAATTATAGTGATTCAATCAAAAAAACAAGTTTTGCATAGGTAATTTCAGCGTGATTATTGTTAGATATTTGATCCGAGAAACAATAAAAAGCCAGTTTGCGATTTTTTTCGTACTATTTTTAGTGTTTCTCAGCCAGAAATTTATCCGAGTTTTGGCGGATGCCTCGGACGGTGAAATTCCTACCAGTATGATCTTATCCATCGTTGGGTTGAATATGCCGGCAATGGGGTTGTTAATGTTACCACTCAGCCTGTACATTGGGATTCTACTGACTTTTGGTCGCCTGTACGCTGAAAGTGAGATAACCGTAATGAACGCTACGGGAATCGGTAATAAATTCTTAATCCGAGCTGCGCTTTACCTTGCCTTGATTACCGCATCTGTTGCGGCTTTTAATGCGCTTTGGTTAGCTCCTTGGAGCCAAGACAAAGAAGCACAATTGATGGAGCAATTTGCGGCGGAAAACAGTGTCGATTTGTTGCAAAAAGGCCATTTTCAGCGCTCTCCCGATGGTTCATCAGTGGTTTTTATCGACAATATTGAAAACCGTAAGTTACATAATGTGTTTGTAGCACAGTTAGCGCCGCGTGATTCAATTTTACCGAGTGTGATGTTTTCTAATTCCGGTGATGTCAAAGAGCTGAGTGATGGTCGTCAGATCATTACTCTTTACAATGGCACTCGCTACGAAGGAGTACCCACGCGGGTCGACTACATGATCACCAACTTTGATTCCTATGATGGTTTGATCGGTCAGCGTGAAGTGAAATCCACGGGGCGTGATTGGGAAGCGCTGTCCACACTAAGTCTATTGCATAATGCGGATCTCCAAGCTCAAGCCGAGTTGCAATGGCGGATCTCCTTAGTAGTTTGTATACCTTTGCTTACTATGTTGGTGGTCCCTCTTTCTGCCGTGAACCCCCGTCAGGGACGCTTTGCCAAAATGGGGCCTGCTATTTTGATTTATTTGACTTATTTCCTTGCACTCAGCGCAACCAAATCCGCCATTGAAGATGGTTCATTACCCGTGATTATTGGTTTGTGGCCAGTCAATGCCGCACTGCTGTTTGCAGCGCTGATCGTCAATACTATGGACAGCATTCCTGTGCGCCGTTTTAAAGATCGATGGAAACAGAGAAAGGTAGCTTAAGCCGTGTTTAAAATTCTTGATTGGTATATTGGTCGTACCATTGTTGCCACTTCTGCACTCGTATTGGTTACCTTTGTTGGTCTATCCGGCATCATTAAGTACGTTGAGCAGTTGCGCAAAGTCGGTGAGGGAAGTTATGACTTGCTACAAGCCTTGCTGTTTGTTGTGTTGAGTATTCCTCGTGATGTGGAAATGTTCTTCCCGATGGCAGCCCTGTTAGGGGCGTTAATAGGTTTGGGGGCATTGGCTTCTAGTTCTGAGTTAGTGGTTATGCAGGCCGCTGGTTTTTCTAAGCTCGATATCGGTTTATCTGTACTCAAAACGGCTATCCCGCTCATGATCGTGGTTACTTTACTCGGTGAATGGGGTGCTCCACAAGCGCAAAAGTTAGCGCGTGATATGCGAGCATTTGCGACATCTGGCGGCGCTATCATGTCGGTGCGCACGGGGGTGTGGGCTCGTGATGCGAATGACTTCATCTTTATCGGAAAGG
>JBOFIW010000564.1:0-3064 GCA_051650365.1 Vibrio sp.
GTATCTTGGACTGACTTGGTGCAAGGCTTGCTGATGGCGGCGGCGCTGATGATTGTGCCGATTGCTGCGATGGAAGGGGGATTTACTCAGCTTGATCACGATTTGGCGGCGATTAACCCAGAGTTACTGACGTTGTGGAATGACGCAAAAGGTGAACCTCTGTCGGCGATTGCCATCATCTCTTTAGTGGCTTGGGGCTTGGGCTATTTTGGTCAGCCGCACATTCTGGCGCGTTTCAAAGCCTCACGTTCCAATAAAGATCTGACTACGGCGCGCCGTATCGCTGTGATATGGACTGGCCTTTCAATGATGGGTGCGATTCTAGTTGGTTTAACTGGCCTGATTTTTGTCACGCAATCGGGCTCGATTGGCCTTGATGATGGCGAAAAAATCTTCATGCTGCTG
The DNA here is from genome assembly GCA_051650365.1 of Vibrio sp. Lineage (GTDB taxonomy): Bacteria > Pseudomonadota > Gammaproteobacteria > Enterobacterales > Vibrionaceae > Vibrio. The sequence continues at coordinate 406 of JBOFIW010000564.1, forward strand.
GTGAACTCACTATTCCACCCTGTAGTGGCGGGCATTTTGCTGGCTGCAATTCTGGCAGCAATCATGAGTACTGCCGATTCACAACTGCTGGTGTCTTCATCTGCTCTGGCGGAAGACTTCTACAAGCAAGTGTTCAAAACAGATGCCAGCTCAGAAGAGATTGTGCGCGTTGGCCGTGCCGCGGTTGTGATCATCTCGTTGATTGCGCTGTTCTTAGCCATGACGCCGGATAGCTCAGTGCTTGGTTTGGTGTCCTACGCTTGGGCGGGTTTTGGTGCGGCATTTGGTCCTGCGCTGGTATTGAGTCTCTACTGGTCACGTATGAACCGTAATGGTGCCTTGGCAGGTATCATTGTGGGTGGTGTAACTATCGTGGTTTGGAAGCAGCTTTCAGGCGGTTGGTTTGATGTGTACGAAATCGTACCGGGAATCATTTTGTCGACACTGTCGATTGTTGCGGTCAGCTTGCTCACTGGTGAACCGGATGAGAAAGTCAAAGCACAGCACTTAACGTTCAAAAAACACCTGATTGAACTTGAGTAAGGCCGTCTTACTCTATGCAACATAGCCTCGCTTTGCGAGGCTTTCTTTTTGCTGCGTATTCCTGTTATTGAGTAATTCTTTAATACAGGTCACGAAATTTGCACAAGAAATTATGTCTGTGGAACCTATCGCTGCAAAATGCGTCAATTGTCAATAGTGATGAATCGGATAGGAGATCTCTGGCATGCCGAAAGCATATTGTTGTGGTTGTGGTAAGCAAACCGCACATAAAATGGTCATGAAACGAGTGCAGACACAGCCAGAAGGCTGGCAAGGTTTCCAACAATTTCTCACTATGCTTATGCAAGGACAGCATTACTACCAGATGGAGCAACAATACTTTTGCCGAATCTGCAATCAGCAGAATGAACGCATCAACAAAACTATTTTAGAGAGTATACATGCATCATAGATTAGGTAATCAATCCCTCCTTTATTAAACAATTTCTGTTTTCTTGATGAAAAATTCCTACAGAGTTTCTAGCTTCAAGAAATCGTATGTGTTTTTAAATAAACTCATTATCCCGCCAAACGATCTTTTCATTCTTGTCAGGCTTTTCCCGTACCGTATATCGAATAAATCACTGATTTTGCAGCATAACCGTGGATTGATCACATTTCTATGATTCCCCAACATCATGCTTTACGTAGTGGGAGCTTTCGCAAAGTAATTACGGGGGATTTTGATACTTTGCTCGCAAATTTATGTGGCTAGGTGTTGGGTGGGTATTATTTATGAGACTAAGTCTAAAGAGAAAAATGGTTTTCTCTGTAGTAATGGTAATTGCAGTGACTGCGGCAGCTTTGGTGGTTGCGGGTTATCAAACGTTTAAAAAAGACAGCTGGCGTGCGATTGAAAGTGAAAGTCGTAACACTTTGCAAGCTCATGCAAAAGGAGTTGGCGATTGGTTTTTTACTAAACAGCTTGCTCTTAAAGGTGTAAGAGAGGAGATTGAACGTAATCCACAACTCGATGTTGTGCCTCATCTAAGACAGACCCTAGAGTCGGGAGCATTTGCTCTAAGCTTTTATGGAAATGAGCTAGGAGAAATGTTTCGCCAAGATCCTTCACTAAATAAGGCTGGCTATGATCCTCGGACACGAGGGTGGTATAAAGAAGCTAAGGCTGCGGGTAAGCCAATTACCACGGCACCTTATGTAAGTGCCACTATGAAAACCTTAGTGGTTACCTTAGCAGAGCCTGTGCGCCAAAACGGTCAGTTTATTGGTGTTATGGCCTCTGACTTGCTGTTGGATAAGCTCATTCAAGATGTGCTCGCCATTCAAGTACCTGGGGAAGGGTATGCGATGTTGGTGAATAAACAAGGTCAAATTGTTGCGCATCCAAAGCAAGATTTGATTTTAAAACCTACGGAAGAGATTTCCGCAAAGCTCACTATTTCTCAGCTCAATGCTACTGCTCAAAAACATGCACCACTCCACTTAAGCCTTGATGGGGGAGCGAAAGTTTTAATGGCAGAAGAGGTCGCCAATACCGACTGGCTATTGGTCATGGTGATGGACAAAGCGGTACTTGAGCAGCCACTAAACGATATGTTGATGGTGCAAATTGGTATCGGCCTGGGCATCCTATTGGTGATGGCTCTTCTGACTTCTTGGTTTGTGGCTCGTCAGCTTAATGAGCTGGGTAACATTGCCAATGCACTGGCGGATATTGCCGAAGGGGATGGCGATTTGACTCGTCGGTTGGAAGTCCGCAGCCAAGATGAAGTGGGTTTACTGGCCGATAAGTTCAATAAGTTTGTCGATCGTATCCATCACATGGTGAAAAATGTCGGCGAAGTCTCGGCTGCGCTTAATCAGGGCGCGGATCATGCTGCCGCATCGGCAACTCAAGCGAGCAAGCGGATCCGTACTCAGCAGGATGAAATCACCATGGTTGCTACTGCCGTAACCGAAATGGCATCGGCGACCGCAGAAATTGCCGGAAACGCCGAAAATACCGCGAAGAATGCCACTCAATCGGTGCAGTTGGGCGAAGATGGCTTTGCTCAAATGCAGCAAAGTAAGCAGTCGATTGACCAGCTTGCCCAAGAGTTAACTGGCGCGGTGAGCATCATCAGTGAGCTAGAAGTGCATGCCAATGAAATTTCCA
>JBOFIW010000565.1:0-6079 GCA_051650365.1 Vibrio sp.
GATGCACCTCTGCAGTGGTTTTCATTTGTAGCCATGTTGAACCTTGCAACAAGATCATAAATAGGCTAACTAGGCCACACAGCAGAGCAAATGGGTTGAGCAAACCAAAGAATGAACCATGATAGGTTGGCATCAAAAAATCACTCAATTGGAATGGTACGCCTTGCAGCAAGTTACCAAACGCGACACCAAAGATGATTGGCGGAACAAAACCTGAAGCTGAAATCGCCAAATCCCAGTTATTCCGCCATTTCGTGCTTTCAATCTTAGAGCGATAATCCAAGCCAAGTGGACGCAGCCATAATGCTGCAAGCGTGATAATCATTGCTAGATAGAACCCAGAAAATGAAGTCGCGTACACCAATGGCCAAGCCGCAAACAGCGCACCACCAGCCGTGATTAACCAAACTTGGTTACCATCCCAGTGTGGGGCAATAGAGTTAATCATCACTCGGCGTTCATTATCCGTTTTACCAATCACGGGGACTAGCGCGCCGACACCCATATCAAAACCATCTGTGATGGCAAAACCCACTAGCAGCACGCCGATGAGCACCCACCAAATGAGTCGTAAGATCTCGTAATCAAACATATTTGTCTCTCCTTGCCTTATGCTTCAACTTGGCGGTTGACTTGATCCTGAACAGACTCTTCGCCTTGTTCAAAATGGTAACGTCCAGTTTTTAGGCTGCTAGGGCCTTTGCGGGCGAATTTAACCATCAAGTACACTTCAGCAATCAGGAAAATCGTATATAGCGCAAGAATAGCTAGCATTGAGGTAATGATCTCGCCTGCACTCAGGGCAGAAGCCGCAACGTGTACTGGAAGAATTTCACCAACAGCCCATGGTTGACGACCGTATTCTGCAACAAACCAACCGGTCTCAACGGCAATCCAAGGCAATGGAATACTGAAAAGCGCAGCTTTAAGTACCCATTTTTTCTGTTCAATTTTTTGACGACATGTTTGTAAGAACGCCGCACCAAACACGAACAACATGATGAAACCACAAGCTACCATGATGCGGAACGACCAAAATAGAGGCCACACTGTTGGGATAGAATCATCTGCCGCCGCTTGAATTTGCTCTTCAGTCGCGTCTGTCACTTTATCGGTGTAGCGCTTCAGCAACAAACCATAACCAAGGTCTTGCTTCACTTCATCGAACGCATCAATGTTTTCCGGTGTTTTTTCACCAGCACGGAGTTTTTCAAGTAACTCATAAGCGTACATACCACTACGGATACGCTCTACGTGCTCATCTCTTAGATCACGCAAACCAATCACTTGTTCGTCCAAAGAACGAGTAGCAATGATACCTAAAGCGTATGGGATCTTAATCGCGTAATCGGTGTGCATCTCTTCTTGATTTGGAATACCAAACAGAGTGAATGACGCTGGAGCTGGCTGTGTATGCCATTCCGATTCAATCGCCGCTAATTTAACGCGCTGAACTTCACCAAGCTCATAACCTGATTCATCGCCTAATACGATAACAGACAGGATTGATGCCATGCCAAAAGATGCAGCAATCGCGAAAGAGCGACGCGCAAATGCAACATCACGGCCTTTCAATAAGTAGTAAGCACTGATACCAAGAATAAACATGGCACCGGTTGTGTAGCCTGCCGCCACAGTGTGAACAAATTTCACCTGTGCCACTGGGTTAAGTACCACTTCGGCAAAACTCACCATTTCCATACGCATAGTTTCAAAGTTGAACTCTGAGCCAACAGGGTTTTGCATCCATCCATTTGCGACCAGAATCCACAGTGCAGAGAAATTCGAACCTAATGCCACCAGCCAAGTCACCACTAAGTGCTGTCGTTTGGTGAGTCTGTCCCATCCGAAGAAGAATAAACCAACAAATGTAGATTCAAGGAAGAATGCGACTAGGGCTTCGATTGCAAGCGGAGCACCAAAAATGTCACCTACATAATGAGAATAGTAGGACCAGTTCGTGCCAAACTGAAACTCCATGGTAAGGCCTGTTGCCACACCAAGAGCAAAGTTAATCCCGAACAACTTACCCCAGAATTTGGTCATGTCCTTGTAAATCTGTTTATCGGTCATGACATAGAGTGACTCCATGATAGCGAGTAAAAACGCCATCCCTAGAGTGAGGGGAACAAACAGGAAGTGATACATCGCAGTCATAGCAAACTGCAACCGCGATAAATCAACAACATCGATCATGGTAACTCCTTTGTGTCGGCTGAATGACACGTTCGACATAGGGCAACACAAGCAATGTTAAAAAAACTATAAAACACCGCAAAAAAAAACACTTATTGTTGCAACTATGTACCACTATGGTTAGTTAATTGTTAAGTTGTAGCTAATATAGCTGGGGCTAATATTAATCTCAAAACCTCCTTGTTTCAAAAGGTTTATGGAAAAATTACGCCTTGATCTAAATCAAGATTCAAACCCAAAAAGTGGTCAACAAACAAACAAAATGATCTAAATCAAAGGATAGTGGCAATTTGTGTTGCTAGCTCGTAAACAAACCAACCTGCAGCAGATGAAAACGACCAATGCCTTAACATAAGATCAGCAAAAACCAACAACTATCGAGAAAAAAGAAATGTAAAAAATGAGATCTTTATCAAAAAAGGAAGACTCGCCCAGTACACTGGGCGATAGTTGTAACATTATTTTTCAAGACCAAAATGCAAATAGGCTCGATCCGTAGCAATACGACCACGTGGAGTTCTCTGCAAATAGCCTTGCTGAATGAGAAATGGCTCTAAAACATCTTCTATCGTATCTTTCTCTTCACCAATTGCAGCGGCAAGGTTATCTAGCCCAACCGGACCTCCAGAAAACTTTTCCATAATCGCCAACAGAAGTTTTCTATCCATATAGTCAAACCCCTGATGATCAACATCCAGCATGTTAAGCGCTTTATCCGCGGTTTGTGCACAAATATGCCCATCACCTTTGACTTCTGCGTAATCTCGGACACGGCGTAATAGACGGTTAGCAATTCGTGGCGTACCACGGGCTCGACGAGCCACTTCGAGCGCACCTTCACTATCCATAGAAAGTCCGAGGCAATGCGCACTGCGTTGAACGATATTCTGCAAGTCAACCACATTATAATACTCAAGACGTTGAACAATCCCGAAGCGATCACGCAATGGTGAGGTTAACGACCCAGCACGGGTTGTTGCGCCAATCAAAGTAAATGGCGGGAGATCGATTTTGATTGAACGTGCAGCTGGGCCTTCACCTATCATGATGTCCAATTGATAATCTTCCATTGCAGGATAGAGAACCTCTTCCACCATTGGGCTCAAACGATGAATTTCGTCGATAAATAAAACGTCGTTTTCTTCAAGGTTCGTTAGTAGTGCAGCCAAATCCCCCGCTTTTTCTAACACAGGACCAGAAGTCGTACGGATATTCACTCCCATCTCATTGGCCACAATGTTCGCTAAAGTCGTTTTCCCAAGCCCTGGAGGTCCAAAAATCAGCAAATGATCTAACGCCTCTTCACGCTGTTGTGCCGCCTTGATGAATATTTCCATCTGATCTCGCACATGGTCTTGGCCTTGATAATCGGCAAGTTTTTTAGGACGAATCGCCCTATCAATCACTTCTTCATCTTTGAAGGTGTGATTAACAGGGGCAATTAAACGATCGGCTTCTATCATATTTTCTCTATAAACTGAGTGAGCATATGTCTAGCGTTTTGAATACACGCCAGTACTTACACCATAGATTTTAGTGCTTCACGGATCAACTCTTCGCAGCTCATGCCCGCTTTCGCAATTTGTGACACGGCTTTAGATGCTTGAGGCGGTTTATAACCCAACGCAAGAAGCGCACTGATTGCTTCATCTTGAGCATTTTGGGCAAGCACAGGAACGGAATCTATAGGCGCAGCATCCGTAGCTGGCGTAAAGAGATCACCAGCCCCCCATCCTTTTAGACGGTCTTTCATTTCAACAACCAAGCGTTCTGCTGTTTTCTTGCCAACACCCGGTAGTTTGATCAATGTGGATATGTCTTCTTTTTCAACACAACTGACAAACTGATTCGCTGTCATGCCTGAGAGAATCGCAAGTCCCATTTTCGGCCCTACACCATTGGCTTTAATAACTTCACGAAACAGAGCGCGTTCGCTAACGGTATTAAAGCCATAAAGTAGCTGTGCATCTTCTCGAACCACAAAGTGGGTATAAATAATGGCTTCTTCTCCAATATTTGGCAGTTCATAAATACAGCTCATCGGCATTTGTACTTCGTAGCCAATACCACCGATCTCGATCAAAATTTGAGGGGGTAACTTTTCAATCAGCGTACCGCGAAGACGTCCAATCACTTGTGTTTCCTTATAATAGAGGGAGGAAAGATGCTCTGGATGATAATCAATAACTGGATGGATAGCCAGTAAAATGCTCGCATCATTAGGCTCCGTTTAACGATAACGACCTCTACGCGCACTTGTTGCCTGCCCAGCCAATGCAATCAGAGTTTTGTTGGTATTAGCATGGCAAATAGCAACACCTAAAGCATCTGCTGCATCTGCTTGGGGCCGACCGGGCAGTTTAAGCATCTGCTGCACCATATGTTGGACTTGGCTTTTATCAGCTGCTCCCGTACCGACTACCGCTTGTTTAATCAGTCTGGCAGCATATTCATAAACAGGAAGTTCTGCGTTCACCGCCGCCACAATCGCACTGCCGCGGGCTTGACCAAGTTTTAATGCTGAATCGGCATTCTTGGCCATAAACACTTGCTCAATAGCAAATGCATCAGGTTGGAATTGGGTGATGATTTCACTCACTCCCGCGTAAATTTGTTTTAAACGAAGCGGCAGATCTTGCTCCGAGGTTCGAATGCAACCACTCCCCAGATAGATAAGATGTCGCCCTTGTTGACGAATCACACCATACCCAGTCACTCGAGAGCCGGGATCTATCCCTAAAATGACAGACATACTATCTTGCCTTGTTAATTTGCTCTTTACGCCAAGAAAGCGCGTCTGAAAAAGAGAGTGGGCTTTCGCCCACCCTTTCATTGATTACTCGTTATTTACGACGCCACGTTGTGCCATTAGGGCCATCTTCGAGAACAATGCCCATTTCGTTCAACTTATCACGCGCCATATCTGCATTAGCCCAGTCTTTCGCGGCTCGAGAATCATTGCGAAGCTTGATCAATGCTTCAATTTGCTCCGCTTCTTCATCTTCAGCGCTGCCTTGGAAGAAAGTCTCTGGCTCTTGGTAAAGAATACCGATCACATCAGCCAACTCACGCATCAAGCTGCCCAAAGCACTAGCATTGGTTAAATCTTCACTTTTGAGTCGGTTAATCTCACGCGCCATATCAAACAGCACTGAGTAAGCTTCAGGAGTATTGAAGTCATCATTCATCGCTGCAGTGAAGCGACTTAAGTACTCTTCACCACCTGCAGCAGGCACACTGCGATCTAGTCCACGCAACGCGTTGTAGAGGCGCTCTAACGAAGCGCGTGCTTGGTTGAGGTTTTCTTCACTGTAATTCAGTTGGCTTCTGTAATGACCCGACATCAAGAAATAGCGAACCGTTTCCGCATCATAATGGCCAAGTACATCACGAATGGTAAAGAAGTTGCCTAGTGATTTAGACATTTTCTCTTTATCTACCATCACCATACCACTGTGCATCCATGTGTTGACGTATTGGGTGCCATGAGCGCAGCAAGATTGTGCGATTTCGTTTTCATGATGAGGGAATTGCAAATCTGAACCACCAGCGTGGATGTCGAAATGATTCCCCAAGATGGATGAGTTCATCGCTGAACATTCGATATGCCAGCCCGGACGACCAGGCCCCCATGGTGATTCCCATGTTGGCTCACCCGGTTTAGACATTTTCCACAACACGAAGTCCAGTGGGCTACGTTTAGCCGCTTCTACATCAACGCGCGCGCCAGCTTGCAATTGGTCAAGATCTTGCTTCGAAAGCTTGCCGTATTCATCGTATTTGCCAACTTCAAACATCACATCGCCATTGTCAGCAACATACGCAAACCCTCGCTCAATCAATTGCTCAACGAGAGCAATGATCTCTTCAATGTAGGCAGTTG
>JBOFIW010000566.1:0-4946 GCA_051650365.1 Vibrio sp.
GGGTCACGAATGTCGACTAAACGAGCCTGTTTTTTCTCCATTAGGCTTTGCGCAGCATTAACATCAATGTGTGAAAATTGGTCCATAAATTCGCTCTTATCTAGCATGCAAGTGAGGGGATAAGTGTAACCTATTCAACTTTAGACAAGAACAGATCAACAGTAAGGTTATCCACTTGTGATTAAAATGACAGCACTTGTGGGTAATCCTGTGAATTGCGTTGATAAAGTGGTTTGATTAAAGTCGATCCACAATATGTAGCGATGATCCTGATTTTGTTGTGGGTAATTTTAAAAGTATCCCCAGTGAAGTTATATTGAGGAGGCCTTGAAAATGGCGGTTTGATGACAGTGAATGCTAAACTTTCTCACAGAGTTATCCACAGATGATTTGAACAACGCAAAGCATATTGCGATCTTTGGGGGATCGCATGAATCAAAGGAGAGATATGAGTGAATTTTATTTAGGGTGTTTGTTCGATGAAATAGTGGCTGAGATTACAAAACACCTGTATCTGTAGATTGTTTTGCTATTTATTTAATTTAAACAGTGCGTTAGCGTTGTCAGTGGTTATGGAGCTAACCTCGCTGAAGGATAATGAATGGAGTTGAGCAATTTTTTCGCCAATCAGACGAGTAAATTGAGGCTCATTGCGCTTTCCACGATGGGGGGCTGGAGCTAAATAAGGGCAGTCCGTTTCTAAAATGACGTAATTAAGATCGAGCTCTGGGATCACCTGATCCATTCCGCTATTTTTAAATGTGCTCACCCCTCCCAGCCCAAGATGAAAGCCGAGATCATTGATCGCTTTTGCCTCATCGATCGTGCCACCAAAGCAGTGAAAAACACCGTGTAAGCTGCCATCTTGGGCTTGCTTGAGTAATGCTAATGTCTCGTTGAGCGAATCTCTGGTGTGAATGACCACGGGTAAATCCAGCTCTTTTGCCCAGTTGAGTTGGGTTAAAAACGCCATTTCTTGTTCAGCTTTAAAGGTTTTATCCCAATACAGATCGATACCGATTTCGCCCACGGCGATAAAAGAGTGACGAGAAAACCAATCGTAAATCGTGGTCAAGGTTTGCTTCACATTGGCATCGACATAACAAGGGTGTAAGCCCATCATGGAATAACAAAGATCGGGGTAAGCCTTTTCTGTTGCTAGCATTGGCTCAATCGAATTAAGGTCGATATTCGGCATCAGGATTTTTTCAATACCCATTTGTCTGGCGCGCGTTATCACTTCATCGCGGTCATGGTCAAATTCACTGGCATAAACATGGGCATGGCTATCTATCATGAAATTATCTCTAGCATTAGGTTTGTAGCGAGTATACGTGAGTGTGAGCACGAGGTCATTTTTGTCTTTTTCCTACTTTGCCGCTAGCATGCCAAGCCGAGAGTGATATGATTTTGCCCAACACTTCCCTCAGCGCCTGATTGTTTAGGCACTGATAACATAAGAAGGAGAGTCGTGTGTCGGTATCCATTCAAGGTCAATTTCCTGGGCGTCGTTTGCGCCGTCTGCGCAAACATGATTTCAGTCGTCGTCTTGTGGCAGAAAACCAGTTGTCGGTGAGCGATCTGATTTACCCCATGTTCATTTTGATGGGTAAAGATCGTCGTGAGAAAGTGGACTCCATGCCTGGTGTCGAACGCTTGTCGATCGATTTAATGCTAGAAGAAGCACAATACCTAGCCAATCTTGGTGTGCCGGCGATTGCACTATTTCCGGTTGTGAACCAAGATGCCAAAAGCTTGTGTGCAACAGAAGCCTATAATCCGGAAGGGTTGGTTCAGCGTGCTGTGCGTGCTTTAAAAGAGCATGTGCCCCAAATGGGCGTGATCACCGATGTGGCACTTGATCCATTCACTACCCATGGTCAAGACGGCATCATTGATGAGCAAGGTTATGTCCTGAATGACGAAACCACCGAAGTGTTGATCAAACAAGCTCTGTCTCATGCTGAAGCTGGAGCGGATGTCGTTGCACCTTCCGATATGATGGATGGTCGTATTGGCCGTATTCGTCAGGCGCTGGAAGAGGCCGGATACATTCATACCCAGATCATGGCTTACTCAGCCAAGTATGCCTCAAATTACTATGGTCCATTTCGTGATGCAGTAGGGTCATCCGCGAATTTAAAAGGTGGCAACAAGAAAAATTACCAGATGGATCCGGCCAATTCGGATGAAGCCTTGCACGAAGTGGCAATGGACATCAATGAAGGTGCGGATATGGTGATGGTGAAACCCGGCATGCCTTATCTGGATGTTGTGCGCCGAGTAAAAACCGAACTGCAAGTCCCAACTTTTGCTTATCAAGTCTCTGGTGAGTATGCGATGCACAAAGCCGCAATTATGAATGGCTGGCTTAAAGAGCGCGAAACGGTGTTGGAATCCTTACTCTGCTTCAAACGTGCTGGTGCAGATGGCATTTTGACCTATTTTGCTAAAGACGTTGCTCAGTGGTTAGCGGAAGACAATGCGAAAGCGGCGCAATTCCTTGCCAAAAAATAATCTACTTTCCGTGAGATAAAAGATGAAGGCTGACGTAAGTCGGCCTTTTTGTTGGGAGAAAATCATGTTGGTTCGTGAAGGTTCTTTGAACGAAGTTACGCAAATTGTGGCGCAAATAAGCGAATTTGCTAAATCGGAAAATGAGCAGAGTCTACAAGCGAGGCTGGAAAATAAGCCTAATTTGGTACTTATCGCAGAAAACAATGGTGAGTTGCTTGGTTTTAAAATCGGTTACAAGCTTGATTCTGAAACATTTTATAGTTGGTTTGGTGGTGTCGTTCCGGCCGCTCGAGGCCATGGTGTGGCGCAACACTTGCTCGAAGTGCAGGAGGCATGGGTGCTAGAGCAGGGATATAAACGCATTAAAGTTAAATCCCGAAATCAGTTTCCAGCCATGTTGCGTTTATTAATAAAAAATGGTTATTTTATTGAAAATTATGAGAAAAAAGATCCAATCATAGAAAGCAGGATCCATTTTAGTAAAGAACTCTAAAAAATAAATGAGATTTTTTCTCATTTAACTCTTGACTATTAAATGAGAACTATTATTATTAACCGTGTCTTAGGGAGCAAACGAAAGTTCACAGGACGTTAGATGACCCTATCTTAGTATGGATTTATGGTGATTTAACGAACGAACTTGAACAGGTTCTTTTTGACACGACATTGCTCACATTGCTTCCAGTGTAATTTTTTAGCTTTTTGGTAAAGCGAATCAATAAATTGGCTTTGACCTTGTTTGCTAGGCGACATCTTCGGGTGTCGCTTTTTCTTTTTATCCCTTTTTATTTGATGCTCTGTGTTGTTGACTGCATTTGCTCATCCCAATCACATTACCTATCCACACACATAGGAGTCACTACTTGGCGTCTATCTACAATTCCAAGCGTTTGGGTATACCTCGTGATGGATTAGTTATCCACTATCTTCATATTTTACTTCGTCATCCAGTGAACAAGTATTCGTTTGATGAGTAATCATCCACCGTAGTGAGCATGAAGAGAAGAGACTGAGCAAAAGGGCAGCGAGTGTCTTTTCCACAATTGATGATCTGGAAAAGATCATTTTACGCCATTGTGATCCATTTTTTTGTCATTTAAAAACATGATGTTACGTAGTGATTTAATTGTGTTTTCATGAAGTTTAAAGCTGAGTAAAAAAAACTATAAACAAACTTATCCACAGATTGGCGCTGTGCACAGGCCGCTAGGATATCCCCTGAATCGAGCAAAACCAGTAACAACGTAGAATCCAAGCAGTAGTCGTGGCATCCTAGACTCATTTACTCTCGTTTGGATAACCCTCTTATGGCTCGTATACCTGACAATCCGCTGATTCTGATCGACGGCTCTTCTTATCTTTACCGTGCATTTCACGCTTACCCGGGCACCATGAGTAATGGTGAGATCCCGACAAACGCCATTTATGGTGTGGTGAATATGGTGCGCAGCATGATGCGTCAGTTTGCTTCCGATCGTATCGCAGTAATTTTTGATGCGAAGGGAAAAACCTTCCGTGATGAGATGTACGACCAATACAAGGCGAATCGTCCGCCAATGCCTGATGATTTACGCTGTCAGGTTGAGCCACTGCATCAAGTGATCCGCGCGATGGGATTACCCTTGTTGGCGATTGAGGGTGTTGAAGCGGATGACGTGATTGGAACATTGGCGCGCCAAGCCTCACAAGCGGGTATGCCGGTATTGATCAGTACCGGTGATAAAGACATGGCCCAGTTGGTGGATGAGAACATTACCCTGATCAATACCATGACCAACGTGGTGCTGGATCGTGAAGGTGTGATTGAAAAGTTCGGTATTCCACCTGAGTTGATCATCGACTACCTTGCCTTGATGGGCGACAAAGTGGACAACATTCCCGGTGTGCCGGGCGTCGGTGAGAAAACCGCGACAGCACTCCTGCAAGGTATTGGTGGCTTGGAAGATCTATACGCCAATTTAGATAAAATCGCCGCTTTAGGTTTCCGTGGTTCAAAAACCATGGCGCAAAAGCTGGAAGAGAACCGCGACAATGCCAACCTCTCTTACCAACTCGCTACGATTAAATGCGATGTGGAGTTGGAAGAATCACCACAAACACTGCTAAAGCAGACTCCTGATCGTGATGCATTGATGGCGTGGTACGGGAAGTTAGCGTTCAAATCTTGGCTGACAGAATTACTCGATGGTGGTACTGGAATTGTAACTGCGGACGAGCAAGCGAAAGCGTCTTCAGTGACTGTGTCAAACACAGCAAACAATTCGGCAAGTAATGCCGCAGTGATTCCTGCAAGCCCTGCGGCACAGATCGATCGCAGCCAGTATCAAACGATCCTTAACGAGCAAGATTTCAATCTGTGGCTAGAAAAATTACAGCAAGCTGAACTGTTTGCCTTTGATACCGAAACTGACAGCTTGGATTACATGGTG
>JBOFIW010000567.1:0-1895 GCA_051650365.1 Vibrio sp.
GCTGACATGGCTAATGTCTTGCCCATCAATTCGAATCTGACCGCTTTGCACATCATAAAAGCGCAGCAGTAGATTGACTAACGTCGATTTGCCTGCGCCAGAGCGGCCGACAATGCCGACTTTTTCTCCGGCTTGAATCACTAAATTGAGATCGTCAAACACGGTTTTTTGCGCGCTGTAACCAAAACGAACTTGCGCGAAGCTCAACTCACCAAATTTCACTTGGAGCGATTTTGCTTGCGGGCGATCCTCAATTTCCACTGGGTTCGCTATGGTATTCATGCTGTCAATCACGGTGCCAACGCTTTCAAACAGAGCGCGAATTTCCCACATGATCCACTTCGACATGCCTTGCATGCGCAGCGCGATAGTAATGCCAATTGCGATCACCCCGACGGTAACCGTTTCCGCGAGCCATAACTGGATCGAGAGAGCAGCAATGCTAAACAGCAACAAATAGTTGATCAGATCCACACTGTAGAGAAGCGAGGTTAAGGTACGCATTTGGCGATAAACCGTGTGCAAAAATTGCGTCATTCCTGCTCTGGCGTAGGTGGTTTCGCGTTGAGAATGGGAGAAAAGTTTCACTGTGGTGATGTTGGTGTAGGTATCAACAATCCGCCCGGTCATTTGCGATTGTGCGTTGGCTTGATCGGTCGAGATGGTTTTTAGGCGTGGTACGAAGTAGACCTGAATCGCGATATAGAAGAGTAACCAAACTAGGATCGGCACCACCAAAACTTTGTCAGCCTCGGCAATCATCACTAACATCGACACCATATACACCGCGATATAGACCGACAGATCGACCAATTTCAGCACCGTTTCGCGCACGCTATTCGCATTTTGCATCACTTTTGTCGCAACGCGCCCAGCAAAATCACGTTGGAAGAAGCCGATACTTTGTTTGAGTAAGTAGCGATGAGTCGACCAACGGATCGACATTGGGTAGTTACCCAAAATAGTTTGATGCAGCAACATCGAGTGTACGAGTGCCAGAATCGGCATTACCACCAGTACCAGTGCCGCCATCGTCCACAGCCGTTCGCCATGCATTTCCCAAAACTGGAGGCGTTCTTGAGTGCCGAGAATATCAACAATCTCCCCCATGTAACGTACGAGTGTGACTTCCGCCATCGCTACGCAAGCACTGAGTAGCGACATCAATAACAGCGGTTTTTCAAAGCCTTGCGTGTAGTAACGACAGAAAGCAACCAAAGATTTAGGCGGCGTTTGTGGCTCTTGAGCCGGGAAAGGTTCAGTCAGTTTTTCAAACCATTGGAACATGAACAGAGTGCCTTACTGAATAAAATTGAGAATGATTCGCAACTTTTGCTTTTAATTAAGCTGATTATCACTAAAATTGCGGAAAGTTAATACTAATAAAAACAATTCTCAAATCATACAGCAGAGGTTTTTATCATGCGTGATATTCGCCCGAGTCAGATCGGACAATACATTCGTCGTGCGCTTCGCTTGCACTTCATCCCTGTCGTTTTGGTTGCCGCACCGAGTGCAATGGCCAATACCAATCAAGAAACTGAGCAGTTAGAAACCTTAGTAGTGACCGCATCAGCCTTGAAAGTGGAAACACCCGCACAAGAAACACCGAAAGCGCTATCTATTGTCACTCAAGAAGAGATTGTGGCTCGCGCGCCACAAAAATTGGATGAAGCGCTGCGCTATACCTCCGGCGTCACCGCTCAACCTTATGGCGCGGACAATGATACTGATTGGCTCAAAGTGCGTGGTTTTGATGCCGCAACCTACCAAGATGGCAGCCGCCTGTTTCGTGATGGTTACTACACTTGGCTTATCGAACCTTACGCTTTAGAGCGTATTGAAGTGCTGAAAGGTCCTGCTTCGATTTTGTATGGTGAGGCACCTCCAGGTGG
>JBOFIW010000568.1:0-4423 GCA_051650365.1 Vibrio sp.
GCAGGACACTTTTACCAAATAGGCGAATACTTTTTTGCTGCCAACTTAATTCCGTATGTAACTGCTCAAAGTAGTGATCAGCACGGTGCAGAGCAAGAAACTGTGGAAACCAATAAAGTAGGCCGTCAATTAGAGTTACTTCTCCTTTTGGCGAACGGTGGTTCAAAAGAACTGTTTTCATTATGACTTATATTTACAATTTTATAATCAAATGGTTTATTTATTGTACATTTGAGTTACTCTAATGAGAAAGTCAGACCTCCTATTAACTCGACCTATTTTTACTTGATGGCACTACTTTGCAAGTTAAAACATGAAGTTAATAGGGTTTATCTATGAATGAATCACATGATTCATCTTAGTGGCCAATAATAACGTTAAGGGGTGAGGATGAGGTTAGCCTCGCATAAAAACTGGTATATTTCTGTTTTTTTTCTAACGTTACTCTTTGTTGGCGGTGGCGCAGTGGAAGCACTTCATGTCAGTCAAACTCGTGTTTTACAGAATGACCTTCGCCAACACACGAAAGAAGAGCTATCGGCTGTTCGATTTCAACTTGAAGCAGAAGTGTTGGCCGATATTTATGCTGTAAAAAGTTTAACTACTTTGCTGATGTTAGATCCTGAACTTAATCTTTACCAATGGGAACAACTCTCGGCAGCGGTGATTAGAAATAGTGCGCATTTACGTTCATTAGCTATCGCTCCAAACGATGTTGTGGCTTTTAGCTACCCGCACCCACAAAACAATGCTTTGTTGGGGTTGGATTACCGTACCGTTCCCCAGCAGTGGAAATCTATAAGAAAAGCACGTGAAGCTAAGCAAACATTTATTTCTGGCCCTGTTGCTCTTGTACAAGGGGGCCGTGAATTGGTGATTCGGGAGCCTATTTTTTCTGATCCACCTAATAATAGCCATTATTGGGGAGTCTTAAGTGTGGTGATGGATTTAGATTCACTGCTTTCTAGAACCCATCTTCGAGGGATCAGTGATCAGGTTAAAGTTGCCATACGTGGGCAAGATAGCCAAGGCAGTGAGGGGGATGTATTTTGGGGCGAGCCTCAAGTTTTTGCCCAGGCTTTTGCCAAAGAAATGGTCTACTTTCCCTATGGTCACTGGCAGATTGCCATTGCCGAAAAACAAAATTTTTTGAACCTTTTACCATGGCATACAAGAAATTTAGTGCGGTTGCTTGGATATTCGATCCTGTTATTACTGATTGTCGGATTTGGAATTATCGTTCGGTTGTATAAATTAGCAGAAGAGCGTTCTTTACACGACCCTTTAACACTCTTACCAAATCGACGTTATTTTATCTATACCATTGAAAATTATTTTAACAATGCGAAACGTGAAGATCGTGAGGGTAATTTTGCATTACTCAATATCGACATTGATCGATTTAAGGCCATCAATGATTCTTATGGGCATGTCGCTGGGGATAAAGTGCTAGTTGCTTGTGCAGAAAGGATAAAGTCGAGTTTACGCGTCTCTGATTTAGTCGCTCGAATGGGTGGCGATGAGTTTTTGATCTTAATTCCCCGAGTGCACAGAGAACAAGATGTTCACAAAATTATTGAGGTGATTTCAAAAGCGATCACGGAATCCCCTGTAGTTTATGAAGATTTTCTTATCCATGTTCGCGTCAGTATTGGTTATGCTTTGTATGACAAAGCGTTTCATGAGCTTGATGACATGTTTAAACAAGCTGATGAACGTATGTACGCAATTAAACGCAAGCAAAATCCGCTTTAACAGACTTGATATTTGCAAAATGCAAATCCAAAAATTGCATTTTGCATTAATAGTTGCATTTCGTTAATTGCTTATGAGTCATGTTGTAATGAAATTGAGTGATATTTATACGATTCATGGGAAAATACTCACTTTAAAAGTTGGCACATTACCTGCATATGTTTATCTGACCCTTCTAAGCCGAGGGTCACCTAGCCAACTGACGTTGTTAGTGAACACTATTATTGTTCACACTTATAAACGGCCAATCATACTTTTTGTGGTTGGCCTTTTTTTTACTCGCCACATTCACCGTAGCATTTGGGTTTACGTGGACAAACCGCGCCGCGTGAGCAGATTAGCCTTGCTTCACTTTCTATACCACGCTCAACCCAATTAATATTGAGGATTTTTGCGATTGTGCGTAAATCTCGCTTGATAGGTGCAGGGATTGTCGTGGTTCCTCCCTTCTGCACACAACTCATTTTGAGTTCTTGAGCAATAGCAAGTGCGTTACCTCCTTGAGCATTGATCGCTGGGTTAAGATCGATACCCGCACACAAAACGCGATTGTTACCAGCAGGATCCACCACATTGAGTGATTCACAGCAGTAGATACGGGGTTCATCACCGACTGTCAGGATTGAAATTTGTGCCGAGCTACCATCTTGTGGTTGTGAAAGACGCCGAAAAACTGCCCAATGCTGACATGGATCATTCACTTTGCGCATGTTGCCCCAAGGTAGTGGTATTCCGTTGCCACGGTAGACAGCTTTGAGTTTTCCTTCACCATAAGCATCAAAATAGTGCCAGTGCGGATAGGGTGATACTACGGTCATGCGGCGCATTGCAACGGAAGGGGAGACCCCCGCTTTTTGATGCACACTGATCTCATACCCATTACGATCCAACAATTGTCGAAATGGAACTTTCGGACAAAGGAGAGCACCAGCAAAAAAACTTGATTCAAAGTCTCGCCACGCTTGCAGAATATCTTGTGAGTTAAGTTCTGAAGAGGTTGAGGTTTCTACCATTTCATCCCAACCTTGAGTATGTCCAATGGATAACACGCTTTTTAGGCCATCTTTGTTATGCAGGACATTGTGACCAATGTAAACCGCGAGATCGTATTTCAGCCGTGTTGGATATTCACGCAAGATTTCATTGAGATAAATTCGTCCAGGAGGCTCAAAGAAAGAGGTCACTAGCTGTTTGGCACTCATGCCGAGCTCATCGGTGACATCATGTGGGGTGCGTTTTACCCAGCGAATGTCCAAACCAAGGTTCTTTGCAATATCCATTAAATCAGTGACCGACAAGTTGAGACGCTTCAAGCCGACTTCTTCTGCGGCACGTTCCAGATCTGGGAAGTGGTTTTGTAGGCTTTCTTGGTGAGCTCGGATCAGAAGGTGAGCAAACTGACGTCCCGTGATCCCTGTTTGTGAGAGCATCTCAGGAATGGCGATCTGTAGAATATCGTTAGAGAAGAGAAAGCTAGGCTCGAGAGCCATACCACTGATACCACCTCGATTCCCCTTCTCTGGTGTGATATCTATTTGCTCTGGTTCATCATCCAAAAACCAAATTGGATCTTTTTGAAAGACTTCGGCGATCACTTCGAGCATTTCTACGCTCGGTATTCGTTTACCGCGTTCAATCATGGAAAGATAAGAAACCGATGGTGCGTATTCGGGACTCACACGAATACAGCGAGCGGAAAGATCCTCCATCGTTAAGTGGTTTCTTTTCCTAAGGTTTCTGACTTTTGTTCCCAGAAAATGGGATTGACGAACTAAACTTTTAGACACGCTCATTTTGTAAAATTCACATTGTAAAATTTTTGTTGTGAAATTGTAGTCAATAATCCGCTAATCTACCAAGTAAGCAAAGTCACAAATCCGGCGAAAAAACAGCCAGTATCTTTGCAGAAAAACCAATTTGATCTGGACGAGGGAACGACGATGAACATGCTGACGTTTGATAAAACAGAAATTCAACACCAAAATAAACCCTTTATCGCTGAAGCTGTGTTTGCCGTCGAAACGGTCGCTGCCAACCAGCAACGTGAGAAACAGGTAAAAGCCAAACAATTGTTGGATCGCCTTTTTCCTCTGGAAAATGGAACCCATCAAGACGTTACAGCTTATGTGGTTGATTACAATCACCTGTTGGTGTACTTCCAAGATGGACGTCACAGTGGTTTGAAATACCCTAAGCAATTTGTGGCGTTTAATGGCAGCAAAGAGAACCCAAGCCATCTTTTATTCCGTGATGGCCAAGGAAGCCATGTCGAAATGGCACTAGGGTGTCAACGTGGTACGGGGTGTATTGAATTGCGTGAAATCGCCGATATTCAACTAGAAACCTGCACTGTACTGAACCATACCAATGAGCAAATGCAGCCTTGTACTACGATTCGACATTGGGTAAGCCTAATTAAAGGGGATGAGCAAGGTCACCCACAAGCCCTGACGGAAGAGAAAGAATATACTTCACGCAATGGAGAAGAATATTTCTTAGGCAATTGCTTCTCACATTAGCCATCATCTAAATACAAAAAAGCCAAGGGAATAAAGAGTACTCTTGGCTTTTTGCTATTTTAGGAATTGCTGAAAAATGTTTGGTTTTTGGTTCTAGGAGACGTTCATTGTTGGCAGAATCAAGTTTTAAATGGGCATTACGCGATTAC
>JBOFIW010000569.1:0-3122 GCA_051650365.1 Vibrio sp.
CCTAAATAAAGAGATGGCTGCCGATCAACTTGCTGAACGGGTACAAATGATGTTGTCAAAGAATTTGAAAAACATCGACATCCGCCTCGATCCTCCAGAAATGGGGCGGATGCACATTAGAATGAACATGCAAGGTGACAGCGCCACTGTACATTTCACAGTGGCGAACCAACACGCACGTGATGCTTTGGAGCAAACTATGCCAAGGCTACGTGAGATGTTGGCTCAACAAGGAGTGCAGTTGGGAGATACTTTCGTACAGCAGCAAAGTGCAGGACAACAGCAGCGTTATTCTGGTCAAGAACAGTCGGGATTTGGTCAAAGTGCGCGCAACGGAAAGCACAATAGCGAAGAAAACCTTGATACTGACGTCAAACTTGATTTGAATGTGGCAACAAAGCGTGATGGAATCAGTTATTACGCTTAAACTTATACGAAATTAACCACATACAGAGGCAATTATGGCCGAAGAACAAGCTGCTGATGCACCCAAAGGGAAAAAGAAACTGTTGATCATCATTATCGCTGCCGTGGTATTGCTGGTTGGCGGTGGTGGTGCAGCATTTTTCATGATGGGTTCTGGAAATGAGGCGACCGCTCAAGCTGAACAAAAAATGGAACAAGCCACTACCAAAGCTGATCCGGTTTCTTATGTCAACATTGCCCAGCCGTTTGTATTTAATGTTACGGGTGATGAAAAAGACCGTTTAGTACAAATTAAAGTACAGTTGATGGTGCGTGGTAGTGAAAATGAAAACTTAGCACGTTACCACTCTCCATTAGTGGAAAGTTCTTTGTTAGCCACCTTTGCCTCAGCCTCGGTTGAGCAGCTGCGTACCCCAAATGGTCGCATAGAGCTGCGTGATAAAGCGACCGATGATATCAAAGCGGCACTCAATCAAGCCGTTGGCAAACCCGTTATTGAAAAAGTGCTGTTTACCGATTTTGTAATGCAATAGGTGAAATGTGACTGATTTATTAAGCCAAGACGAAATTGATGCGCTACTCCATGGCGTTGACAGTGTCGATGAGGAAGCTGAAGAATTACCCAAGTCGGTTCCCGGTGCGGTAAATTTCGACTTTTCTTCCCAAGATCGTATCGTCCGGGGGCGAATGCCGACCCTAGAGCTGATCAATGAACGTTTTGCTCGTCACCTACGTATCAGTCTCTTTAACATGCTGCGCAAAACCGCTGAAGTTTCAATCAACGGTGTGCAGATGATGAAGTTTGGTGAATATCAAAATACGTTATATGTTCCTACCAGTTTGAACATGGTGCGTTTTCGTCCTTTAAAAGGTACCGCTTTGGTGACCATGGAGGCGCGCTTAGTGTTTATTTTGGTAGAGAACTTCTTCGGGGGCGATGGTCGTTACCACGCGAGGATTGAAGGGCGTGAATTTACCCCAACCGAACGACGCGTAATTCAACTGCTGCTCAAAATCGTGTTTGCCGACTACAAAGAAGCGTGGTCTCCCGTGATGGGGGTGGAGTTTGAATACCTTGATTCCGAAGTAAACCCGAGTATGGCAAACATTGTCAGCCCGACGGAAGTCATTGTAGTCAGCTCCTTCCATGTTGAAGTGGATGGTGGCGGCGGTGATTTCCACATGGTGATGCCGTACTCCATGGTCGAGCCCATCCGAGAGCTGCTTGATGCGGGGGTGCAGTCGGACAAAATGGAAACCGACGTGCGTTGGAGCACCGCACTGCGCGAAGAGATCATGGATGTTCCTGTCAATTTCCGAGTTAATCTGCTCGAGATGGATATTGCGCTACGTGATTTAATGGAGCTGCAAGTCGGTGATGTTATCCCGATCAAAATGCCAGAACACGCGGTGATGTTTGTTGAAGAGTTACCGACTTACCGCGTTAAAATGGGTCGCTCCGGAGAGAAGCTTGCGGTACAAGTTTCCGAAAAAATCAAACGCCCTGATGTGGTGAAAACGGATCTCGCCTTCCTCGGTAAAGATATTATGGCCGAGTTTGAAAACGCAGAAGAAGACGAAATCGAGTAGTCCGTTACACGTGATTAGAATGGCATTGCTGTTACCCAGCGAATAAAGAACAAACCAATAGGTAGTTGAAGATGGCAAAAAGCGAAGATGAAAGACTGGCTGAAGAGTGGGCCGCAGCATTAGGTGAAGACCCCAATGCGCCAGATATTGATGTGGATGAAATTCTGGCTGCCCCACTCGAAGAGTTAAAAAATACTGCACCAGCGATCAGTGATGACGAACGTCGCAAGCTGGATACCATCATGGATATTCCAGTCACCATTTCAATGGAAGTGGGACGTTCTAAAATCAGTATCCGTAACCTACTGCAACTGAACCAAGGTTCGGTAGTGGAGTTGGATCGTATTGCCGGTGAATCATTGGATGTGATGGTTAACGGCACGCTGATTGCGCATGGCGAAGTGGTGGTGGTGAACGATAAGTTTGGTATCCGTTTGACCGACGTAATCAGCCAGACTGAACGTATCAAGAAACTGAGATAGCCAATGCGTAAATTGGCTGCTCTGATTCTTCTCCCTGTTCCTGGGTTGGCTGCAACCAGCAGCCAACTGGATTTAGCGACCACTTTCGGGTCGCTTTTGTTCGTTATTGCCCTGATCTTTTTACTGGCTTGGCTACTCAAGAGAATGCGTGTTCCCGCCTTCGGTCTGCAAAAAGGGCTGAGTATTGTCAAACAGTTGCCCGTCGGTACCCGAGAGCGGGTGATGATCATTCAAGTGGGCGAAGAGCAGTATTTGATTGGTGTTACCACTCAGTCGATTCAACTGCTAGCCAAACTCGATAATCCACTCACACAGGAGGAGCTGCCTGCAACCCCTTTTTCTAACCAGTTGATGCAGCTACTGAAAAAAAATGAAACGGACTCAAAGACTTAATTTGACCTCTTGGTTGACTACTGGATTACTCACTTGGTTGCTCTCCGGCATGCTAGGTTTTGCTTCGCTCGCTTTTGCTGAAGAGCCTCTCAATACCGGAATTCCATCGACTGCGGCGGGGGCATCTTCCGTCACCGTTACAGCACTTGAAAAAGAACAAGGTAACGCCAAAACCATCGCGTTGGGCAGTAGCAGCGGGGGAAGTGGCATTCCCGCTTTCACCATGACCAC
>JBOFIW010000570.1:0-4291 GCA_051650365.1 Vibrio sp.
GCCGCGCGATTGGTCAGCGCATCGGCAGCGGTACCGTCCGTTTGGTCGATTCTCTGGATCAAATGTCGCTCGTGCAGCAAGGCGATGTGCTCGTCACCGACATGACGGACCCCGATTGGGAACCGGTGATGAAGAAAGCAGCCGCGATTGTCACTAACCGTGGCGGACGGACTTGTCACGCGGCGATCATCGCTCGTGAATTGGGAATTCCTGCGATTGTCGGTTGCGGTGATGCAACTCGTCGCCTGAGCGATGGCGCGCAAGTCACCGTTTCCTGCGCGGAAGGGGAAACGGGTTATGTGTATGCAGGCCAGTTGGATTTCTCTGTGCGCCGCTCTTCAGTAAATGAGCTGCCGATGCTGCCCACCAAAGTGATGATGAACGTGGGTAACCCCGATCGCGCCTTTGATTTCGCGCAGATCCCTAACGAAGGCGTGGGGTTAGCTCGCCTAGAATTCATCATCAATAAGATGATTGGTATCCACCCGAAAGCGCTGCTCAATTTCGATGCGCAAAGTGCCGAATTGCAAACGCAGATCCTAGATCGCATTCGCGGCTATCGTGACCCGATCGATTTCTACGTCAGCAAGCTGACCGAAGGGATCGCCACCATCGCGGCAGCATTCTGGCCAAAACGCGTGATTGTGCGTATGTCCGATTTCAAATCGAATGAGTACAGCAACTTGCTGGGCGGCAGTGAGTTCGAACCCCACGAAGAGAACCCGATGCTCGGTTTCCGTGGCGCATCGCGTTACATCTCTCCGGTGTTTGAAGACTGTTTTGAGCTGGAAACACAAGCTATCAAACGTGTGCGCCATGAAATGGGGCTGAAAAACGTGGAAGTGATGATCCCGTTTGTGCGCACCACAGGTGAAGCCGAAGCGGTGATCGATCTGCTCGCGAAATTTGGTTTACGCCGTGGTGAGCAAGGTTTGAAAGTGATCATGATGTGCGAGCTGCCTTCGAACGCGGTTCTCGCCGATGAGTTTTTGAAATTCTTTGATGGTTTCTCCATCGGCTCTAACGATATGACTCAATTAACTCTGGGTCTGGATCGTGACTCTGGCGATGTGGCTCATCTGTTCGATGAACGCAATCCTGCGGTAAAAATCATGCTGAAAATGGCGATTGATGCGGCGGCTCGCGCAGGAAAATACGTGGGTATATGTGGCCAAGGCCCATCGGATCACGATGACCTTGCGCAGTGGCTCATGGAACAAGGCATCAGCTCCGTTTCTCTCAACCCAGACACGGTGATTGATACTTGGCTAAAACTGGGTGAAGTAGCTCAGAGAACATAGGCACAATAAGCCAATACATCCATGGTAAAATCATGGGCGCAGAGTTCATTTCTGCGCCTATATTTCATCAAAAATGAAGGCTTAACGGTACGCGGTAGAACGTGGCGGTGTGTTTGTTAATTTCTTTTCCGATTCGTTATTCAGTACCACCGATTGAGTTTGAGCCGACTCGTCGTCATCTGCCAGTGCAATAGCAATCTGCCTGAACTGCTCTTGCACGTGTAAGAAAGCCGAAACTAGAGTGGGATCGAAATGGCAACCACTTCCCTCTTCAA
Source organism: Vibrio sp. (assembly GCA_051650365.1). Classification (GTDB taxonomy): domain Bacteria; phylum Pseudomonadota; class Gammaproteobacteria; order Enterobacterales; family Vibrionaceae; genus Vibrio. The sequence continues at coordinate 1,577 of JBOFIW010000570.1, forward strand.
TAATAGTCACCGCTTTCTCGTGACTAAATGCTGGTTTATATACTCGTTTTGAAATAAGGGCATCATACACATCTGCAATCGCCATCAGCCGAGCACAGAGAGGGATCTCTTCACCTCTCAACCCCTGTGGATAGCCACTTCCATCCCATTTTTCTTGGTGTGAATAGGCAATGTCTTTGGCGAAAGTGAGGAAATCACATTGGAAATCAATGCATTTCTCAACAGACTCAATGACATCACGCCCAAGTACGGTGTGTTGCTTCATGGTTTCAAACTCATCTTCCGTCAGCTTGCCCGGTTTCAGTAACACTTGATCGGGAATACCCACTTTACCAATATCGTGCAACGGTGAAGATTTATAGAGCGCCGTGATCGATTCCGTTGTTAGCTCCTCAGCAAACAATCCTTCAGCCAAAAGTTGTTTGGCTAGCACCTCAACATAACGTTGAGTTCGGCGAATATGATTACCGGTTTCGTTATCCCGTGTTTCAGCCAGCGACGCCATTGCAATAATGGTGGCATCCTGCAACATCTCCAACTCATGTGTTCTAGCTTTTACTTTCTGTTCTAAAGTCTCATTTTGCTCCGCCAACAATTTCATTGTTTGACGTAATCTCAGGTGAGTTCGGGTTCTTGCCAGTAAGATAGGGGGACTGATCGGTTTTTGAATGTAGTCGACCGCTCCCACATCAAAGCCGCGCTGCTCATCTTCTATTTGTGACTTCGCAGTCAGAAAGATGACGGGAATATCTCGTAAATCCAAATCATCTTGCATACGTTGACACACTTCATAGCCATCCATTTCTGGCATCATGATGTCAAGCAACACCAAATCTGGTTTCTTTTTTTGGCAAAGCTCTAGAGCCTGAGCCCCACCAACAGCGATCTGTAAACGGTAATAAGGCCGCAACAGCCCCGCAAGCAAAGCTCGATTTTCTGGGTTATCGTCTACAATTAGCAGCGTTTCGAGTTCATTCATCATGCCGCTCCGTAAATTTTTTCAAGATCCAGTGGATACAGGCTTACGGTTCTGCGTAACGCCACTTCTGCTCCCTGAAAATCACACTCGCTAATTAACTGACAGCAAGCAGCAAAATCCTCAGACTTAAAAATCGAACTCAAATGCAGATAATTCTGTTCGAGGTAATCCAACGCCATTGCATCCATATCTAGCAAATAGAGATGCAATTGATGGAGAATAACAACCGTATCATTACCCAATTCTTGTTGCTGAATTTGTTTAGGCTCAGGCCGTTTTAACGCTTTGGCAAACAGAGCAAATAACTGCGTGAGATGATCTTTCAGTTCGCTGAGTAAGGTAGAAAAGAGGCTCTCTTCTTTGTTCGCTAAAGCCATCTCAAGCCGAGCGGCAATATCTGATGCTCTAACCGCGCCCAGATTCGCCGCGGTTCCTTTTAAAGTGTGGGCATGGCGCACTGCGAGTTCATAATCTTGGCTTTTTAACGCGACTTCAATGCGTTTAGTGATGTCATATTCTCTATCCATCATCTGTGATAACAAACGTTGGTACAGCTTCTCATTACCCGCAACTCGTAATAGACCATTTTTCATATCCAGCCATTCGATATCTTTCAAAGTAAACTCGACATCCTGCACTTGTGCAGCTTGATAGCTTTCAGTCGAATGGGGAGCTGCCGAGTAAGTGACCGCTGAATTGCGATTTTCAGTCACAGAAGAGGCTTCCCTTGCACACCATTTGGCAATGGTGTGATACAACAATTCGGGGTCGATCGGTTTGGAAACATGATCATTCATGCCTAAACTTAAACAGCGCTCTCGTTCTTCCACCATGGCATGTGCAGTCATGGCGATCAGGGGGGTTTTATCATGCTCTGCAATTAAACGAATTTGCCTACTTGCCTCATAACCATCCATGACTGGCATTTGTAAATCCATAAAGATGATGTCAAAACGTTCATTAGTTTCTAAAGAATATGCGAGTTTTTCTAATGCTTCCTTACCGTTATTGGCAATGGTCACGCGTAGTTGTTTTGATTCCATTAACTCAAGGGCAATTTGTTGATTTATCTCATTATCTTCAGTTAACAAAACTCGCAACCCGCTAATTTCAGAGTGTTCATTATATGTAGAAACATGTTCCCCAAGAGGCTCTTGGACACGACGGCCCACAAAGAGATTGACTAAAAGATCAAAGAGGTGAGATTGGCTAATAGGCTTAGTTAAAAAACCACAGATATCGACTTCTGAAATCAACCGTTGCAGATCATCTTTATCGTAAGCGGTGACTATCACCACCTTGGGTTGATGTTCTTCCACCAACGTTTCACGAATCAGCCGCGTTGTTTCAATACCATCCAACTCTGGCATATTCCAATCCATAAATACCAGATTGAAGGGGGCGTTCTGTTCAATACCTTGCGTCAGTTTGGTTAAAGCCTCTCGTCCATTAGCTGCTAATTCAGGTGCAGTAGGCAAGATAGACAACATTTCTTGCAGGATCTCTCGGGCATGCTCATTATCATCTACAATTAACGCTCGGATATTGCCAAGCATTTCCGGTACCACTTTTTGTGGTTTTTGTTGACGCTCATCGAGATCAAACCAAACGTTAAAGGTAAAACAGCTACCCACATTGGGCTGGCTACTCACTTGAATTGTACCGCCCATGAGTTCAACTAAGCGGCGACTGATGGAAAGCCCTAAACCTGTACCACCATACTTACGGGTTGTACT
>JBOFIW010000571.1:0-2290 GCA_051650365.1 Vibrio sp.
GGAAAAGCCAGTTGACGCGAGGGCCATGAGGTTTTTCGGTGAATCAAAACTGAGATCTTTTTTTAGGATCTCAAGCGATTTTTCATCATGATTGACTTGCGTAACCACCACTAAAAATTGGCTAGTTAATGCTAACAAATACGCTTGCTGAACCTCATCTTGGTTATCCATACCAAACAGAAGCGGGTCAAGGCCGAGCTGGTTGAAAGCAGACATAAACTGCGCATAGTGTTGTTTAATCTGTTCATCCAATCCTTTGAGCTCGGTGTAATGCTCCACCAAAAAGTTATCTAAATCCGCCCAACGCACTTCATCAATAAAGCTGTTGTCTTTTTTGCGCCACTTGCGCATCTGAGCACTGGTGGGTTCAAAGCGATAGAGTGTTTTCAATTCCGCCAGTTTCTGCTCCGCTTGCTGCTGCATGAAGGCATAGTTTCCCGATGGGGAATGCCCTTCACTGGCTAAATGATGAGATTCGATTTCGGCCAATTTTGCCGTAGCACAATATTCAGTAATGGCTCTTTCTAGCTCTAAAATACGGATCGGATCTTGTTTTACAAAATCGGGAATTTCTTTTTCTTCAAGACGAATTCGGCCTAATGTGCGTGTCAGCTCTGCCATCTGCATTTTATGCTGTTGCGTTTCATCACCAACCGCTTTAGTTCGCTTTGCCACTTGGGTAGTAAAAGTAACAAATAAATCTGACACATCCGCTAAAGGGTCATTCAGCGCCACAAATAAACCGCAGTTTTGCTCTGGCAAATTTTGCAGATAATCTTTGCTGCTCACCACCGCTTTGTCGGCCACGAATTTGAATTCAGTCTCTGCCGCCGCTTCTTCACTTTTCTCTACCGGTAATGAAGGGGTACAGGTATCTTTAAAAATATCCTGCTCAGCTGGCGTCCCAATGTCCGCCACATAGTCTTCAAGATACTGAGCAAAATGCGCATGAGGGTGAGTACCATTGGACTCAAACTGTTTAAGGCTCACTTTTCGCATCACAGCATGACGGCTGCTGGTATTGGAGCGCATATGCTCACACACTCGCCACGTCCATCGTTGATGCGCATAACCGATAGAGAGCGTGTGCTGGGCGGGATAGAGTAAACAGCTTTTGCTTTCACCTTTCGAACCGCGCTCGTGAGTGGGCTTGCTTGCCTCATCATCAGACCAATCAATTTTGGTCAACTTGCAGCCAACGACTTCATATTCGTGCAGTGTTTTTGCTGTTTCATCATAGACATAGAGCCAGCCATCACGCAGTTGCCTTAAGGTATAACTGCGCTGCTTGATAGAGAATTGACCTTTCCACTGTCGATCCGCTTTGGGTAAAGGGTGTAATGCTTGACCTTGATCATCATAAACATCAAAGGCGTAACGAACAGGAATTATCCCTATTAACGGCTGTTTAAAAGGACATGCACTGGCGGGATTTTGCGCATCATTGGTCTGTCCTGTTTTCGCAGCTTGATTGGGATTACTCATCCTTGTACCTCCTGTGATGATTGTGAATGTTGATAAGCTAGCTCTGCGGCAGCTTCAATGCGTTGCGAAGGCGTATGACTTGAAGCCTGATGCAACAAAGGATCAATCTCGGGATACTTCCCTTTTTCAAGAGCATCAACGCCTAAAAACCCCAACACATTAAAAAACAGCATTAAATCTCGCTCACTGCTAAAGCCCTGCTGGTAAGCCCATTGAGCATGACGATGAAATTGTTCAGGGTCAGACTGCCACTGCTGCGCTAAATCCGGAAACCACTGCTGCACATGCCGCTCGACCGTTTCTAAGGTGTTAAGCCATGTGATGTTGCCAAGCTGTTGCCACTGCTCATCAGTTAATTTGAATCGCACAGGAGTATCCTGAGTCGCCGTCAGTTCTGGTCGTTGCACATATTGCCAACCTTGACGTGTCGGCAACCAAGCTCGATTGATCACTTTCCACAGCGGTTGGCATTGGGTACTCAAAAGTACATACGCGCATTCACTGTTCGCCATTTTAAGAAACACCGTTGAACCATAGGGGGACTCCACTTGGATCAAACGACGCAGTTGTTCAGCAATCTCTTCAATAGAGTCTAAAGAAGCAAAAAAGAACCCAGCTAACCCCTGATTCTGCTCAAGAAACCAGGTTTTAACCGTATCCGTTGCTAACACGAGATAAGGAGACACCTCTTTAAGCTGCTCAAAAGGCGGAAAAAGGTACAAAGGCTCCAAAACCAATTCACCCGATAGACGATACAAGGCTTGTGCTAGATGGCTGATTTGAGCACCATCAACCAAAAGGTAAA
>JBOFIW010000572.1:0-5270 GCA_051650365.1 Vibrio sp.
TACCAAGGTAGTGGTCGATACGGTAGATCTGATGCTCTTTGAAGTGGTGGTGGATTTCCACATCCAGATCTTGTGCAGATTGCAGATCGTAACCAAAAGGTTTTTCGATGATCAGACGCTTCCAGCCTTGGCTCTCATCATTGAGGCCATGTGCCGCAAGGCAAGATGGGATCACGCCATACAGGCTTGGCGGCGTCGCGAGATAGAACAACGTATTACGCTGTTCAAACTGATAGTCGCTGGCTAGCGTATCGAGTCGGGTCACCAAGTGTTGGTAATCACTCACTTCGGAGGTATTCAGTGCTTGATAATGAACGTGCTGCATGAACGCGTCCAAAATGGCTGGTTCCGTTTTTTCCAGCTCTTGCAGTGAGCGCTTTAGCTTCTCGCGGTAAGATTCGTCACTGTACTCGGTACGGCTCACACCCAGAATCGCAAACGATTCTGGCAGTTGCTGACTGGCATAGAGGTGATACAACGCAGGAATAAGCTTACGGTACGTCAAATCTCCCGAAGCACCGAAAATTACGATGCTGCTGTTTTCAGGTATTACCATCATCTTTCCTTTAGAAACGAGGTACTCCCTTGATTTTTCAGTGAATCAATATCCATATTCACCGGAAAACCTTTGGGTATTGTTAGCATGCGCCAACCCTAGCAGCGCAATACACAAATCAAAAACCGATCTTGCCTATAGCTTTAATAGGAAAAATCAATCAGTGGGGAAGAACGGCGTGCTAGCGAAACTCATCCCCAACTCGGGGGCGTATTGTCTACGACTCTTTGATATACATCAACTATTGATAACGCAAACGATTAATTTATGAATAAGAAAAAAAATAACCTACTGCTTTTTAAAGGAAAACAGTCTTAGCGGTTTTTTGTTTAAACGGATTGGTCTAGCTCAGTAGTCGGATCGTAAATGCTCTCTCAGAGTTTGAATATGCGTTTCTGTGTCCATAGCCATATTGGCATACTGCTCTTCTTTTAAAAATTGCTCGGCATATTGCTGATGAAGATTATGCTGGAGGAAAAGGAGGTAGAGCTTAGGATCAATGTGACCTGTAAGCGCCATCTTTGTCATGATCGCCATACATTCAGTTAAAGGCTTTGCTTTTTTGTAGGGGCGATCGCTAGAGGTCAGTGCCTCAAAGACATCAGCAATTGCCATAACGCGCGCTGGAATGGAAAGATCATTTTCATTCAATCCTCTGGGGTAACCTTTGCCATCCATACGTTCGTGATGTCCTCCTGCAATTTCAGGAACTTGGCTGAGATGTTTTGGATATGGAAGCCGTTTGAGCATTAAAAGGGTCTGCACAATATGATCATTAATCATAAAACGCTCTTCATCGGTGAGAGTACCTCGTCGAATCTTAAGGTTATGCAACTCACCACGATGGTACTGTAGCGCTGGAGGTTTTAAGCAGAACTCTTCTTGCCATAAATCATGAGGAGCTTTACCGGGTAGCCAAGGGATCTGGTGAACTGCTTTGTCAGCCAGTAAATTTTCCATCACAGGTAGGGATGGAGAGGGTTGGGCGCGGCTTTTTTCCACCCAAGATATCCCAATTTGATCATCTAGTGTGCGTTGCCATTGGCGTTTTGCAATCTGTTCTAAACGTGCGATATCGGTGTCACACATTCCTTCACCGCCTAAGTTACACTTAGCGACAAAGGTAAACTCATCATCTAAGTTGCTAAGTTCGTTTTGCCATTTTTGTTTGGCTTCTTGCGCATCTCCCCCTTCATACAGTGTTTTCCAGTAATCTCGTTCTGCTTCCATTTTCAGTAGTTCAAAACGCATCCGAATTTCATGGATCCGATCGTAGATCGTCTCCAATTTTGTGGCTTTATCTACCACATATTCTGGTGTGGTTACTTTTCCACAATCGTGCAACCAAGCTGCGAGATTGAGTTCTTCCCATTGTTCGGAGGTCATCGAAAACTCGGCAAAATACTGTTTATCTTTGATGGCGACTTCGGTCAGCATGCGTGTCAGCTCAGGTACCCGTTGGCAATGTCCGCCGGTATAGGGAGATTTGGTATCAATCGCTGAGGCAATCAATTCAACAAATGCATTTAACATATTTTTTTGCTGTTGCATTTTGTCGATGTTGTCTTTTGCTATTTCTGCAAAACTTAGCACCTCACGCAAAAAGGCGTGCTTATCTAATTGGGCTGGGGGAATTGGCCGTTCATAACCTAAGTTGATGATGCCCACCAATTGACGATCACGATTGAGCAGTGGGAAAAAATAGAGATCGGCGTTATAGACATGCTCTTGGAAACTGTGCAAAGCATTGTCTTGCCGATTGAGATGAACTGTATCTCCTTTGCGCAAAGCTGTGAGTAGCCAAGGGCTAGCGGCTAACAATTGATTAATCTCTATCTTAAAAGGAATGATGGCGTGGTTTGCAGCAACGGTGAAGCTATCCGTTTCCTGTGAATACACATAGAGCATGATGGTTTCTGCTTTGGTAATGACGTAGCTCTGGTGTGCAATTGTTTTGGCTAATTCGGAAAAGTCTTGGTTGCTAGCGGTTTCTCGCAGCAGCCGTAACAAATCATGCAGAGTATGTTCCATTAATTGGATGGACTGTGTAAGGTCGGCCACCTCTTTAATCATTGTTTGTGGATAGCGGGTTTTCTTAAAGTCAAATCGAGCAATGTTATCGGTCAATTGAACAAGCTTCTTCAGTGGGCTAGATATACGTTTGGCAACCCACCAAACGATAGAAAAACAAAAGGCGAATAAGACGAGAGCAGTGCCAATCTGGTTATTACGCATTTTGAGCAGATCAGACAATAAATCCTCCTGTGGTGTTGCTTGCGCAAGCAGAAGGTGCACGTTTTTACTTAAGGCCACAGGGATCAGGGTAATCGCCCAATCAATGCCGTGTTGATGTGTTGTTTCATACAGAATTTGACTACTGACTCGATTCAGAATTGGAGCGAAGAGTGAATCATTGAGCTGGGTTTGCAACACTATCCCCGGCTCATCAGTGTTAATCGCCGTATTATGCCTAGCCAGTGGATGAAATTGCTTATCAAACAGTATCAATTCTGCCCGTGGGGAATAAGCCATTGTGGCGATCTGATGAGAGAGTGATTCGAGTGTAAAATCGGCGCCAAGTACCTGTTTACCATTGGCGGATCGGCGAGAAAGAGTAATGCCATTGGTCTGTAAAAAGTAGAATAAATAGGGATCGGTGAGTCGAATTTCTCCGTCGCTTTGTGCGTTGACAAACCAAGGTCGAACTCGTGGATCAAACTGGTTATCTTGTTTATGGCGCTGCTCGATTAACTCGAGTTGTTCATCAAAAAAATAGATGTCATTGCTGCCATTGGTTTGGGTGATGTTCATAAATAATCGAGCATTTTCCGGTGCATCAAAACGCTGCTGATCTTCCTGGGCCAGCATTGGGCGTAACATGGTAAATTGCCCCTCATTATCACCGTAGTACAGTGCCACTAAATTGGGTGAGAGTTTAAAAACCTCAAGAATAGAGGTGAGCCAACGCCGCTCTTTGATGGGGGAGGTGGACTCTGTGATAAACGAACTGTTGGCGAGAAAATCAAGTGTAGTGAGTATCGGCGAAGTATTTTCTCGAAACACAATTTCCAACTTTTGACCATTCTCATCGGCTAATCTTTTGGCGCTGTTATTAAGTAATTGCTGGGAGCTGTAGTAACTGATGGCAATCAATGTGCTCCCAATAAACAAAATCAGGGCTACAAACAGGCTACTGATGTGAATTGAGAGTGAATAGCGATGCTTTTTCATTACATTATCCAAAAGCAGAGACTGGAATAAGTATTGTTCATGGTTATTAAGTTGTAAAAAAATGTGCGAAACAGATAACAGAATGCACAATTACACAGCTCAATGATGGGCAAAGCGCTCTGCTTTGCTGGGACTGGAGATGGCGGTAAATGTTAGTAACATGGCAACGTTGGATAGAGGCTGTTACACTCTTGGCACTGTGTTTGGAAGGATTATTGAAATGAAGCTTGTTGTTGATACTCACACACACACCTACGCCAGTGGCCATGCTTATAGCACTTTGACTGAAAATGCGCGTGCGGCGAAACAAAATGGCTTAACGTTGTTTTGTACCACTGACCACGCTGAATCAATGCCAGGTGCACCACATTATTGGTTTTTCTCCAACCAGCGTATTTTGCCGCGTTTTCTTGAAGGGGTTGGTGTAATTCGAGGTGTGGAAGCCAATATCCTCAATATTCAGGGCGAAATTGATTTACATCCAACGGTGGATCACAACTTAGACTGGGTGATTGGTAGTTTCCACGAGCCAGTATTTCATCCCGCCGATAAAGCAGCGCACACCCAAGCCCTGATCGAAACCATCAAAGGCGGTCGAGTGGATGCGCTAGGGCATCTAGGAAACCCGCATTTTGATTTTGATTTCGAACAGGTGATTGCTTGTGCAAAAGCTCATAATGTGGCGATTGAAATCAACAACAGCACTTTAAAAGGACATAGCCGCGTGGGCAGCATTGAGCGTTGTTATGAGATTGCGCGTGTCGCAAAATCACTTGATGCTTACGTTACTACCGGTAGTGATGCTCATTTTTGTTTGGACATTGGCGGCTTGTCTCTGGCGAGTCAATTACTTGATGAAGTTGGCATTCAGCCACAGCGTGTGATTACGCATTCCGTTCGTCAATTTCTCGATTTTCTTGAGTTACGTGGTCGCCAGCCGATTGAAGAATTTGTGGGTTTATTTTAGTTTACGCTCATTTCCCTCCTATTTAAGTGCTTGGGAATGGAGGGCGTTGACGGTATTTTGAAACAATACTCTACTCACTTTTAGCGCAGGAATAACGTACAATTTGGCTCTCTTCAAAAGTGAGTAGAAAAATGAAAAGAGCACTGATTTTAACGGCTGCATTACTCGCCACTCCAGTCCTTGCCGCTGGGCAAGATCTTAAAGTAATCATGCAAGACATGAAGCTAGCCTTTAAGCAGGCAGCAGAAGCACCGACCATTGAGGCAATGCAAGGTTCAATTTCCACGTTAGATAGTTTAGTTGAACAAGCAAAACGTAAATCCTATCCCACTGAAAAAGAAGCCATCTACCAAGAAGGTTTCAGCCAACTTAATCTGACCTTAGATAAGGTCGAAGCTCATTTGCAAGCTGGTGAGCTTGAAGCCGCAAAAGCCAATTTAAAAGCCGTAGATGACCTACGCATTGAGTACCATGAAAAACGTAACCCAAGCATCTGGAAACGCCTGTTTGGTTGAT
>JBOFIW010000573.1:0-2632 GCA_051650365.1 Vibrio sp.
ATTGCTGCTGTAATTGGGCTTGTGGGCGATCATCGCCCTGAAACAGTTTGCGTGTGTTGGCTTCATTGGTCATCAGGTAGGGCAAATGATAAAAGCGACTGAGAGTGCGCCGTACATCACTGATGTAATCGAGCAAACGCTGCTCGCCGTGACGCTGCGCTTGCCCCAATTGCCAGTTTTCACTGACGGCATGCGAGCCCCATCGCACCGCGATCAGCAGTAAAATCACCAACACTATCCAACTTGCTTTATTGAGCTTCAAAACATTTCCCTATTTAAAACGAGCACCGAGCTTGACGGTTCAACTTAGCAACGAAAGCGATAAATGTTAATGACGGGTAACTCAGAAGTGAGAGGCGGCTCCTTTCCAAGCCAGACAAATTTGCTTACTTTAGCCGCACTATAAATAGAACAGAGAATAAAGCGTGGAAAGCCAACGGATTGCATTGATTGAGGACGACGACATCGTGTGCCAAGCCACAGGCCAGTGGTTACAACTGGCGGGGTTTAACGTGGAGATGTTTGCTGATGGTACATCCGCGTTAGCGGCGATTGAGCAGCAGAGTTTCGCGGCCGTGGTGAGTGATGTCCGCCTGCCCGATACCGATGGGTTGAGTCTGTTGGTGGCGTTGAAAAATGTGCAGCCTCTAACGCCAGTAATTTTGATCACTGGGCACGGGGATGTCGACATGGCGGTGAAAGCGCTGCATCAAGGCGCGTACGATTTTATCGAGAAGCCATTCCAACCGGAGCGCCTTGCCAACACCGTGGCGCAAGCGGTCAGTCAGTACCAAAACGCGCTGTCATCGCAGTCGCGTGCCAGCTATCTTGCCTCTGCCAAAGGATTAGAGCAGATCTTGATTGGGCAGTGTAAGTCGATTCAACTGCTGCGCGAACAAATCGCCAAAGTGGCAGCGATGGATACCAACGTGATCATTTACGGAGAAACCGGCTGTGGCAAAGAACTGGTGGCGCAGTGTCTGCATCAAGCCAGCGAGCGTCAGCGTGGTCAGTTTGTGGCAATCAACTGTGGTGCGATCCCAGAAAACTTGTTTGAAAGTGAACTGTTCGGCCATGAAGCAGGCGCGTTTACCGGTGCAATGAAGCGGCGGATTGGCAAACTTGAATTGGCCGATAAAGGCACGCTGTTTCTGGATGAAATCGAGAGCATGCCGCTGGCCATGCAAGTGAAAGTGCTACGCGTTCTGCAAGATCATGTGGTGGAGCGGGTGGGAAGTAATCAGCCGATCACCATTGACTTACGTGTGATTGCGGCAGCCAAGGAAGAGCTGCGTCAACATGCGGAATTTCGGCAAGATCTGTTCTATCGCCTCAATGTTGCGCAGCTGTATTTACCGCCGCTGCGTGAGCGAGGTGAAGATATTTTGCTGCTGTTTGAACACTTCTGCGTACAAGTGAAACCGACATGGCGCAGCCTAAGTGAAGCGGATCGGCTGGCGCTGCTCACTTATCGTTGGCCGGGCAACGTGCGCGAGCTACGCAATGTCGCGCTGCGTTATGCGCTGGATGACACCATCAGTGTTGGGGAAATTCTGGTTTCACGTCCGGGAATGACTGAAGAAGAAGCCTCGGCGGGGTTACCGCTGGCCATTCAAGTGCACAATTTTGAACGTAAAGTGATCGCTCAGGCGCTGCATCGTCATCAAGGTAATATCAGTGAAGTGATGAAGGAGCTGGATTTGCCTAGGCGCACCCTAAATCAGAAAATGCAGAAATTTGGTTTGATCCGCGGTGATTTTACTTCGCAGGAGGAATGAGCAAAATTTTGCTCATCACTTTTCAATGGCTTTTATTAACATCGATCACATTTAATTAACCTTGCGTGATCGCTCTCCTGATTTTTGAGCCTAAAACACGCGCTATGATCGGCGGTTTTTTGCTGATGCTGTGTAGGCTCAATCAGCAAGATTTTGCTCATCTTTATCTGTGTTGAAAATTAATTACTTATAAAACAATGAATTAATTTTTGGCATCTTCTTTGCTGTTAGTGATATTGCCAATGCTGTACGCCACCCGTATTTGGAAACGGTGCAGCATCGAAAAATAATCACAACATGGAGAGTAACGATGAAACAAAAGCACCTCACTCAAACCCTACTTGCCGCCATCACTTCGTTTGGCCTAATCAGTGGAGCTTACGCAGCCGAAGAACGCAGCTACATTCTTGCCACCGCATCAACCGGAGGGACCTACTACCCCGTTGGGGTGGCTCTGGCGACGCTGACTAAAGTCAAACTCACCCCGAGCTACCACTTTTCACTCTCCGCGATTAGCTCGGCAGGATCGGGTGAAAACGTGAAGTTGATGAACGATAACGAAGCGCAGTTCGCGATTTTGCAAGGTTTGTACGGTGCTTGGGCATGGGCGGGCGAAGGCCCGTATGCGGAGCGTCAAAACCAATTGCGTTCCGTCTCTATGCTGTGGCAGAACGTGGAGCACTTTATTGTGCGCTCTGATCTCGCGCCAACTGGCACCATTGCCGATCTGGCCAGCATGAAAGGGAAAAAGTTTTCGATTGGTTCGAAAAACTCAGGCACGGAATTTTCGGGTCGGCAGATCATGAAAGGGATTGGCGTTGACCCTGATACCTTTAATCTGGCTTATTTGGGTT
>JBOFIW010000574.1:0-2443 GCA_051650365.1 Vibrio sp.
ACCAAAGGTGCACGCCTAACAACCGATATTACGCTACCTTCTCGTTATCTGGTGTTTATGCCAGGATCGAGTCACGTCGGCGTATCGCAACGAATTGAAAGTGAAACCGAGCGTGAACGCCTAAAGAAAATTGTTTCCCACTATTGTGATGAACATGGTGGGTTCATTATTCGTACAGCAGCTGAAGGGGCAAACGAGAAAGAGTTAACCCAAGATGCGGCATTTCTTAAGCGCTTATGGTCAAAAGTGATTGAGCGACGCAGTAAATACAAAAATCGCTCCATGCTGTATGGCGAACTGGGTTTAGCGCAACGTATTTTACGTGATTTTGTTGGTACGGAATTAACTAAAATTCTTATTGACTCACGACTCGAATATGAAAATCTCAAAGAGTTTACTTCCGAATACGTGCCAGAGTTGACGGCTAAGTTAGAGCTGTACCATGGCGATAAGCCAATATTCGATATGTATGATACGGAAAATGAAATTCAGCGCTCGTTGGAACGTAAAGTCGAACTCAAATCGGGTGGGTATCTGATCATCGATCAGACCGAAGCTATGACCACCATCGACATTAATACAGGGGCATTTGTTGGCCGCCGTAATCTCGAAGAAACCATTTTCAACACCAATATCGAAGCGACTCAAGCGATTGCTCGCCAGCTGCGTCTGCGCAATCTTGGCGGCATCATTATCATCGACTTTATCGACATGGCTGCCGATGAACATCGTAAGCGAGTGCTAACTTCTTTAGAGGCGGCACTGGTGAAAGATCGAGTGAAAACCAATATTAATGGCTTTACTCAGCTTGGTTTGGTGGAAATGACGCGTAAAAGAACCCGAGAAAGCATAGAGCATGTGCTCTGTTCGACTTGTCCAACCTGTGAAGGTCGTGGCAGTGTTAAAACGGTGGAGTCAGTCTGTTTTGAAATCTTACGTGAAATCACTCGTGTTAATCGTGCTTATGATGCGGACAAATTTGTGGTCTACGCCTCTCCCGCTGTGGCAGACACTTTGCATGGTGATGAGTCTCACGCATTGGCGGAGTTGGAAGTGTTTATTGGTAAAGAAGTGCGCATCCAAGCCGAGCCGCTTTATAACCAAGAGCAGTTTGATGTAGTCATGATGTAAATAGGACATCGGGTGATTTCGACAGTAACCCGCCTCGGGCGGATCCTTATGTGGCTGCTGGTCAGCCTGCTGATTGTGTTGGCTTTAGCAGTCACAGGCCTACGTATTTTGCTGCCACAAATGAACCGCTTTCAGGTGGAGATTCAGGATTGGCTGAACCAAAATTCATCGGTGCAACTGGCGATTGCTGATGTGCAAGGTTACTGGCGTAACACCCATCCCTCTCTTTCTTTGCAAACCCTGCAAGCCCATTGGCCGGACAGTAATGATATTCAGCTCAATGCCGCTAGCATAGAGATTGAATTCGATTTGCTGCAATCGCTTTGGGAACGGCAACCTGTGATTGCCGACCTCACCATCAATGGTATGGTGTTGGATCTCCGAGCGATTGATTGGTTGGCACTAGAGCAAAACCCTAACCCAAGACAATCTCGCCAAGGGCGAGTGGTGAAGCAGCTTGATGATTTGCTGCTTCGCCAATTGGATGATTTCACCCTCAAAAATTCTGCCATTCTCTATCAAACGTTTGCCGGAGATCGGCGTCAGCTTGATATTGAAAAACTGCGTTGGCAAAACAGTGGTCAACGCCATTTCACAGAAGGTGTTGTAAGTATCGCAGGAACCAACATCAATTCTCTGTTGGTTAGTGCTAACTTTATCGATCACGGGTCATTGCGCGATGTGTCGGGTGATTTCTATGTCAGTGCCGATAAAGTTCGCATCCTGCCTTGGTTGACCCGTTATCTGAAAGATCAGACCGGTATTCAGAAAGGACAGCTGAGCTTTAATGCTTGGGTGACCCTTGAGCACACTCAACCTATTGATGGTTATGTTGAGCTCAAGCCTTCTGAGTTGGTGTGGAAAAATGCAGAGCAGAGCCATGAACTGCTGCTGGAATCAGGAATTGTCGAGCTAAAACCAACTGAAACCGGGTGGCAAGTGAATGCCCACTCACTGCGTTTGCGCAGTGATGATGCGCTATGGCCGCTGATGGATGTGGCGATGGATTGGCAGCCAGAACAGTGGCGGCTTAATCTTTCTCAATTGAATATTGAGAGTTTGTTGCCGTTAGCGAAGTTGATCCCTGAATCCCAGAACCTCAATCACTGGCTTACCACATTACAACCGAAAGGGATGTTGGAAGATGTGCGAATTTCCAAAGGTCAGACGTTGGAGTCGTTACGCTATTCTGCCTCTTTAGTGGATGGCGGAATTACGCAGTGGGAGTTGTTGCCACAGGTCAATGCACTGCAAGCACAAATTCAAGGTTCTCTTCGCCAAGCACGTATCCATGCGACCTTGGTGGATGATG
>JBOFIW010000575.1:0-2098 GCA_051650365.1 Vibrio sp.
GAACTGGCGGTGCGTTTGTAATCTTGTGTTGCGGTACTACAAATTGAAAGGGCACTTCGGTGCCCTTAGTTGTTTCCGATGGAAAATCTAGAATTACAGAATGACAGTTTTGTTGCCGTAGACAAACACATGGTCATTCAGCACTTTATTGAGTGCTTTGCTGAGCACATTTTTCTCCACATCACGTCCTGCTTGTGCCATGTCTTGTGCGCTAAAGGTGTGATCGACCGGAATCACGTCTTGCTTGATGATCGGGCCTTCATCGAGATCGTTCGTTACAAAGTGTGCTGTTGCACCAATGATTTTTACCCCACGGTCATAAGCCTGTTGGTAGGGTTTCGCACCAATAAAGGCGGGCAAGAAGCTGTGGTGGATATTGATGATTTTATGGTGGAAACGTTCAACAAAACCAGGCGTTAAGACTCGCATATATTTGGCGAGTACCAGATAATCTGGCTGATATTGATCAATCACCTCTAATAGCGCTTGCTCGTGCTCTTCACGAGATAAACCCTCATGGGAAACACAGTGGTAAGGAATATCAAAACGTTCGGTTAAACGTTGCAAAGAGTCATAGTTGCCCACTACAGCAGCGATGTCGACATCCAAGCTGCCATCGTAATTCTTCATCAGAATATCGCCTAGGCAGTGTGCTTCTTTGGTTACAAGGACCACGATGCGTTTGCGGGTAGAGCTGATCAGTTTACGGCGCGTGCCTTGAGGCAGAGCATGGTCAAGGTCAGCTAATAAAGTCGCGTCATTGAAATAGCCTTCCAATTCCGTACGCATAAAAAAATGGCCGCTGGTGTTATCCACAAATTCGTTGTTGTGAATAATGTTGAGTTGATGCTTATAGCAAATATTGGTGATTTTGGAGATCAGTCCCGGCGCATCAGGGCAATGCGTCAGTAGGGTTTTTTTTTCCATTGATAACTACTTCCATGCCAAAAAGAAATATGCCCTAGCTTTTTGAAACCACAGGTATTGGCAGCAATTTCAACCAGTTTGGGGCTAGCGATTTTTTTCATTCTAAAAAACAAATTAGCGGCGTCCGAACGGTGAGGCAGCACGCAAATACGCACCTATAATTAATCTATTATCAAGACAGATTCAATCGCTTTGACTAAGTAATACTTAGGTTTCTTAGACGTTAAGTTAGCCGTTTCTTATTAATGAGAGTTGTAAGGTGGTCGTATATGGATAAAGAACTTCTCGCACGTAAATTGTATGTGGAGCGGGTTGAAGCACTGCTTGGGGATCAACCTATGGATGAGCATATTTTGGAAGAGATGTGGGAAAATCGTGCTTCTCCTTCTGAAGCGGCGAAAGCCATGACGACTATGACCTCATCTTCTGGCTACGATGCGCCTCCTTGGCTTGCCCGTTATCTCAATCGCAAGTAATTTTTTCTGAGCGGCGTGGGGGTGATTGCTATTCGCGCCGCTGTGCAAAACCTGCCATAATCGCGCCATTTCCATTGCACATAGAATTGGCATGATTGAAAAAACCTTTTCCCAGCAAGGCGCATTAGGCCAAGCGATTCCGGGCTTTCAACCCAGACAAGCACAAGTGGATATGGCGAAAGCCGTCGCCAGTGCCATTGCCAACCAATCTCAGTTGGTGATTGAAGCCGGAACGGGAACCGGAAAAACCTTTGCGTATTTAGTTCCAGCCTTGCTCAGTGGCAAAAAGGTCATCATCAGTACCGGTTCTAAAAACCTGCAAGAGCAGCTTTTCCATCGTGATTTGCCTCTGATGGTCAGTGCGTTAGGCTTTTTCGGCCAAGTGGCACTGCTTAAAGGCCGTGCTAACTATCTTTGCCTCGATCGCTTAAGTCGTCAAATGGTGGAAAGCCACACTCCTGAATCCGATCCCTCGTTGCTAACTCAACTGGTGAAAGTGCGCAGTTGGGCAGCCAGCACGCAAAGTGGTGACTTAGGTGAATGTGACGATCTGGCAGAAGATAGCCTGATTATTCCCACCATAACGTCGACTAATGACAACTGCTTGGGCAAAGAGTGCGCGAGCTACCAAGACTGCTTTGTTTCCAAAGCGCGCCGTCGCGCGATGGATGCCGATGTGGTCGTGGTGAACCATC
>JBOFIW010000576.1:0-9094 GCA_051650365.1 Vibrio sp.
CACGGCACAGCCACCCCACTCAATGACAGCATGGAAAGTAAAGCCATCTATCGTGTATTTGGCAACCAAGTCCCCGTGAGTTCGACCAAACACCTAACTGGCCACACACTCGGAGCAGCAAGCGCCGTTGAAGCCGCCATTGCTTGGCACATCTTAAAATACGATTTAAACCTGCCTCTGCAAGGGTGCAGCAATAAAGCTCCTGACATTCAAATAAATTTAGTCGAAACACCTCGCAAACTAGCTAGGAAAGCTATTTTGAGCAACTCTTTCGCTTTCGGTGGTAACAACATGAGCCTAATTTTTGGACACGCCCATGAATGAAATTACGGATATTACTCGCCTACTACCCCATGATACGCCCATGATCTTGATCGATCGTATTATCGAAGTTCACCCTACTCGTATTCACTGCCAAACGGATATTGGTGAACATAATCTGTTTTTTTCCGTTGAGAGCCAAAGTATTCCGGCTTACGTTGGCATTGAGTTTATGGCGCAATCCATTGCTGCATGGTCGGGCTACCACGCGCTGCGCAAAGGCGAATCCCCTCCCATCGGTTTTCTACTTGGCAGCCGACGCTATCATGCGCAATGTGACCGCTTTCAGCGAGGTCAAATCTTAGACATTTTTGTTGAGCAAATCATGCAAGAAGGTGGCATGGCCGTATTTAGTGGTCATATCAAGCAAGCAGACCAACCTCTTGCACACTGCCAATTCAATGTATACCTACCGAGCGAAGAAAAATTAAAAGCAATGAGATCAGGAGTCAAACATGACTAGGCAAGTATTAGTCACAGGGGCAAGTAAAGGGATTGGCCGAGCCATTGCCATTCAATTAGCTAAAGATGGGTTTTCCATCGTGGTTCACTACATGGGAGATAAAACGGGTGCAGTACAAACGTTAGCAAACATAGAGCACCACGGTGGAACAGGCCGTTTACTACAGTTTGATATCAGCGACCGAATACAGTGCCGTGAGCAGATTGATGCGGACATCACCACGCACGGTGCTTACTATGGCGTAGTGAATAATGCAGGCATCACTCGGGATACCGCTTTCCCAGCAATGTGTGCACAAGAGTGGGATAGTGTCATCCATACGAATCTAGATAGTTTCTACAATGTACTGCATCCTTGTGTGATGCCTATGGTACAAAAACGCCAAGGTGGACGTATTGTTACTCTTGCTTCAGTTTCGGGAATGATGGGCAATCGCGGACAGACTAACTATGCCGCCGCAAAAGCGGGAGTAATCGGAGCAACAAAATCACTGGCACTTGAATTGGCTAAACGCAAAATCACCGTAAACTGTGTCGCCCCTGGGCTAATAGATACTGGTATGGTAGATGAAAAAGTTAAAGAACATGCTTTACCACAAATTCCCTTACTTCGTATGGGACAACCAGAAGAAGTGGCCGGACTGGTAAGCTATCTGATGTCCGATATTGCAGGCTATGTGACTCGACAAGTTATATCCATCAACGGAGGTTTGATCTAAATCACAGGGGAGCAACCTCTCAGTTTCTCCCTTTATTGAGTTGCCGCGTTGAGCTTGCCAACCAACATGTTTAAGAATGCCTTACGTAGCATCACCGTTTTAGGCTAAACCCAGAAATAGGCTTTTGGGTCTTTCTCCACTTCACGGATCATCGCGGTTAAATCATCACTGCGAGCCAAAAATGGATAAGGTATCCAAGGTTCGTTACTCGCCTGTTTTTCATCATAAACATAGAGCGCCCACTGTTTTGATGCCTCTTCCCAAATAATCTTGGCCACCAGACTTTCATAATCACAATGGGATGAATCGAGCTTATAGTGGCACAAAGAAAACTGCACTCCATTTTCTATCGGTTCAAAGCTAGATTTACCTAACTCAGCAGGTAAGCTTTGATTACGACTCATACAGAGTAACTCCGCACGGTGTTCAAGCTGTCGCTGTAGAAGGTTGACAATCATTTTTAACCTCACTGGTGGTTAGACTTGTACAGTATGGCTATCAGAAGAATTCGATTCCATGATCTTGGTGTCACTTGAGTATAAACAATCACCACATTCCTTGCTGACTTCACAAATCAAAAACTAAACCAAAGCACTGATTCACATTTTTGTCATACGCTTCAGGCATACTGCTCAAAAATTTTTGACTATATGGGAGTTATTTTATGTTCAGGATGGCATTTGCCACCATTTGCGCACTTTTCTTTTCCATCTCGATGATGACCTTTTCTGTGCAAGCAAGTGAAATTACCGTTTCAGGTTCGACTTCCGTCGCTAGGATCATGGATGTTTTGGCTGAAGAGTATAACAAAACCCACCCAAAAACTTATGTGGCAGTACAAGGTGTGGGATCAACAGCGGGAATTACGCTACTCAAGAAAGGGGTAGCTGATATTGCAATGAGTTCACGCTATCTCACAGAGAGTGAAGAAGAAGATAACCTAAACAGCCTTATTCTGGCTTTTGATGGCATCGCGGCCGTCGTGAATCAAACTAATCCGGTTCATAACTTAACGCGTGAACAACTCTATGGTATTTACCGTGGGCAGATTACCAACTGGAAACAAGTGGGTGGCAACGATCAAAAGATTGCCGTTGTGACTCGCGAAGCCTCTTCTGGTACACGTTATAGCTTCGAAAGCCTATTGGGGCTCACCAAGGTCATCAAAGATCGTCAAATTTCTGATATCAGCCCTTCCGTGTTGGTGGTTAACAGCAACAGCATGATGAAAACACTCGTGAACCACAATACACAAGCCATCGGCTTTATTTCGATTGGTTCAGTCGATAAATCGGTTAAAGCACTGCAATTTGAGAAAACCGAACCAACAGCCGACAACATCGCCAAACACACTTATCAGCTTTCTCGCCCATTTTTAGTTCTGCATTACTCAGACAAAGCCGATGAACCGACTAAGCAGTTCATTACCTTTTTACAGTCAGAACGTGCTAAAACGTTGATCATTGAATATGGCTATATTATGCCGACGGATGTGGACTGATTCGCTTAGGCCTTGAAAACAAATGAGGAGAGCAATTCGCTCTCCTCACTTTTAATTCTTCGCTTTCTATTGTTCAGCATTTAGAAATGCAGTTGGATCACAGAAACCACCACACAACCTGGTCGACGTACTCCTTCAATTTCAACCTTGATTTCACGTTCAATCTCAAGACCTTTCTTGATCGGAGTCACTTTCGTTAATGTGCTCACGGCACGTACTCGGTTTCCCGCTTTCACAGGATATGGGAAGCGCACCGAATTGAGGCCAATATTGACCACTAGTTTCGCAGTAGGAAACAGCGATTTCTCTTCATCAACACTGTTTGTCAAACGAGGCAACAAGGCCAAAGTTAAGAAGCCGTGGGCGATCGTTGTTTTGAATGGAGACTCTGATTCTGCACGCTCTGGATTGGTATGTATCCACTGCATATCTTCAGTCACCATACCAAATTGATTGATACGTTCTTGATCGACCAGCAACCAGTCTCCAGTATGGATCACTTCACCCATTTGGGTTTGCAGTTGATCATACAAAGCCTGAACTTCCGGTTTGAGTACAATCGGTTCCGGAATTGGCGTTTCTTCATTGGCAGGCAGGTGCAGATCTTTCACCCACGCAAACAGCGGACGACGATTAGTTTTGTGCAAAATGTCATCCCAGTACTCGCGTACAGACGGAGACACCCACTGCTTAAATTCAGTGTGCTTAACCAAGTTTTCAGCTCGATGCTTTAGTAGATCTGCGACTCTCATCAAAACCTCATTCTTAACCAAGAAGAAATGGAAACGTCCTAATTTTGAAGTACTTCACAGTAGGCTGCAATGACTTTCGGGCGTACATGCGTAATCTGTAAGTCATAAAAAACTATAAAAACAATGCATTATCAATAAAACATTATTTTATTAGCCTTTTACTCATTAGAGTAAAAACACCATTTTTTATGTGATTTTGCCTAAGTATTAGCTTTATTCTCACCTTGCCAAAGAATATTTAGCCCACAAACGGCCTTGGGTTTCCGTTTTTAACCTTAGGTATTAAGCAAATACTACGCCGAGGTACAATATCATCTTAATTTTATAGTCTCTCACGTTCATGAATATGTCACGCTGGGTATACCTGTATTCACAAAATTCAGTGACTAAACAGAACCATACTACCGAAAAGCATTAGTAATTTTAATTGTATAAGCTCCAATTATTTCATAATAAAATTAGTTATTTAACTCTAAAAAATAAGTGTGAGAGATTCATTCCACAAACGCAGCGATGATTTAGCTTCCTCTTCTTGCCTTAGTTAAATTTGTCTTTGATCACATTTCGGCAAACCACTTGAAAAAGTGGGACGCAAAGCCTCCGGTCTGTCGGTGTAGAAATTTAGCTCAACAATATTCTACTAGCCTATGATAGCGGGGTTGCCAATTCGGCTTACGCCGTTTTGTCTTATGCGTGCTGAATGTGCTGAAGTTCAGATTGTCTCTGACAATCGGTCAGTCAAAACTATGTCAGCTAACAAAAAAGAGTCTGTGATGAAAAAACAACCTAAAATGACCTCTCTGGCACTGCTCCTATCAGGTATCAGTGGTTTGGCGTATGGTCACGGCTATGTCTCTGCAGTGGAAAACGGTGTTGCTGAGGGACGTGCCACGTTATGTAAATTTACTGCCAATGGAACTGGAGAAAAAAATACCAACTGTGGTAGTATTCAGTATGAACCGCAAAGTGTGGAAGGCCCTGATGGCTTCCCTGTCGCTGGCCCTCGTGATGGCAAAATAGCCAGTGCTGAATCAACATTAGCCGCAGCGCTAGATGAACAAACCGCCGACCGTTGGGTAAAACGTCCAATCCAAGCCGGCCCACAAACTTTTGAGTGGACGTTTACCGCTAACCACGTTACTAAAGACTGGAAATACTACATCACCAAGCCAAATTGGAACCCAAACCAAGCTTTGTCACGCGATTCTTTTGATCTGAATCCATTCTGCGTGGTGGAAGGCAATATGGTGCAGCCACCGAAACGTGTTAGCCACGAATGTATTGTGCCAGAACGTGAAGGTTACCAAGTCATCCTCGCGGTATGGGATGTGGGCGATACTGTTGCCTCTTTCTATAATGTGATTGATGTAAAATTTGATGGTAATGGCCCTGTGTTACCCGATTGGAACCAAGCGGGACAAATCATTCCAAGCATGGATCTCAGCATTGGCGATACCGTGTACACACGTGTGTTTGATGCGACAGGTGAAAACCCTGCCTATCGCACTGAGCTGAAAATTGACTCTGAAAAGCTAACCCAAGCTAATCAGTGGTCTTACGCTCTGGCGACTAAGATTAACCAGACGCAAAAACAGCAACGTGCTGGCCAACTTAATGGCGATCAATTGGTTCCAGTTTACGGCTCCAACCCGATTTACCTGAAAGAAGGCAGCGGTTTGCAGCGTGTTGAAATTGGCTACCAAATTGAAGCGCCACAGCCTGAGTATTCACTGACTATTTCCGGTTTAGCGAAAGAATATGAAATTGGCGATCAGCCTGTTCAGCTAGACCTGACTTTAGAAGCACAAGGTGAAATGGTAGCCGAACTGACGGTTTACAACCACTACCAAAAACCACTGGCAAGCTGGACTCAAGCGATGACGGATGGCGAGCTGAAATCAGTAACCTTAGAACTGAGTGAAGCCGAATCAGGTCACCATACGTTGGTTTCTCGCATCAAGGATCGCGATGGCAATCTGCAAGATCAGCAAACGCTAGACTTCATGTTGATTGAGCCACAAACCCCACCAACACCAGGTGACTATGACTTTGTCTTCCCTAATGGTTTGAAAGAGTACGCGGCGGGCACCAAAGTTCTGGGTTCTGACGGTGCAATCTACCAATGTAAGCCATGGCCATATTCTGGCTACTGTCAACAATGGACAGCCAATGCCACTCAGTACCAACCGGGTACAGGCAGCCATTGGGAAATGGCGTGGGATAAACTCTAATTTTCCTCTCTAAAACACAAAACCCCTCAGCCACGCTGAGGGGTTTTTATTGTTCGTCTTCTAAGAAGTTTAATGGAAAAGATAATATTATTTCCGCAAAACCGTTGTTAATAACGACATGACACCGCATACCACTAAAACTAGCCCCAAGTGTTGCACCACACCGGTTAATACTAACCCCACTCCAATCAAGAGGTAGTAACTTAGCCCAAACAGTGCACCAGCACTGCCTACTTGCGCTTTATAATTGACTAGCGCAGCACTGAGTACATTCGGTATTGCAATACCGAACGAGATCACGACAAATATCATTCCCGCAACAAACCAAATAGAATCCATTGTGAAAAACACTTCCACGGCGCCCAATGTCAGTAATAGAGCGGAAAGCAACAATAATATGTGTTGTGATACTTTTTTAGCGAGTAGCGTTTTGTTGATATAGCTTCCCAATAAGGTTCCCAATCCCAGCACCACACCACTATAACCAAAGTGTTCCGCCCCTAGCCCCATCCCCTTGAACATGAATGCGCCAAGTTGGTAATAGGAAAATAACGCCACATTATATAACGCGACTAAAAGTGCAGAGCTTAGTACCTGACGATCTTTAAGCATACGAATAGCTAAACCACGCAA
Organism: Vibrio sp.; assembly: GCA_051650365.1. Taxonomy (GTDB): domain Bacteria; phylum Pseudomonadota; class Gammaproteobacteria; order Enterobacterales; family Vibrionaceae; genus Vibrio. Next base: position 6,620 of record JBOFIW010000576.1, read on the forward strand.
TGGGATCTGCTGTTTTTCTTTTTGTGTTTCAGGGAGTTGGAACAAGTTACAACATAGTAATATCAAAGCCATGATAAATAGCGCTAGAAAAACAAAGTGGTAACCACCTACGGAGGTGAGTTGACCACCCAATAGCATTCCGAGCACTGGGCTTATGGCGATCCCCATTCCCATTAAGCTAAATACTTTACCTAATTCTTCAGCGCTAAACGCATCCCGAAGCATTGTCTGTGTAACGACGGAGCCAACAGCAATCCCGAATGCACTTAATATTCGCGCAAACATAAGGGTAAAAAAATCTTCTGTTTGCATCGCGATTAAGGAAGCACAGCCATAAATCAACAAACCAATCAACATCGTTGGTCGCCGGCCCAAACTATCTGCCAAAATTCCCCACACCACAACACCAACGGCAAAGGCGAGAAAATAAACAGACAGAGTTTGAGCTGCCTGAGCATCGCTCACTGAAAAAGATTGTGCGATAGAGCCTAACGCAGGGCTATAGATTGTCTCCACGATTTGCGGAAACATCAGCATAATGACCATTAGCCATAAAGACGGTTTTTCCTTCATTTTCAGTCCTCATTTATAAATTAACTTGGCACGCAGTATAAAGAGGACTACCTTCCACCCATTAACAACATAAAAACCAAAAACATCAAAAATCAGACAAAATGGCCATTATTGATCAACAGACTTCATTCGATCCGGATCGCTTAACCGCTTGCGTGATTGGTATTGCCGCTGACGTAGGCCAGCACGATTCCGGTCGACATCAACATCAAAAAGGTCAATTGCTTTTTGCCTCACAAGGCTGTATTCGTTTTGCGTTCGATGACTCGATCTGTATTCTGCCGCCCACAAAAGCGGTTTGGATCCCAGCTTCAACTCAGCATCAAGCTATGATGACGAATGTGGTTGCCTATCGCTCTCTCTACTTTGATTGCAACCAATTTAAGTGCCCAGAACACATCACAATGATTGAAGTGAACGCTCTACTCAAAGCGCTGATCGATAAGATGGCACTATGGCCATGGGATAAACCCGAAGAGGAAATGCACAATACCACGACTCTTTTTTGGGAGGAATTTTATGCCGCTCAACGCCATACATACCACCTCCCACTGCCGACAAACCGCCGCTTTAAAGCATTCCGAAAACAGTTGATGCAAGCCACATTCTTAGTACCCGACCTGATTTCTCTAGCCAACTCAGTAGGAGCAAGTAGTAAAACCGTTACCCGATTATTTAAGGCTGAAACGGGAATGTCCTACCAAGAATGGAAACAGCAATGGCGCTTACTGAAAGCGATTGAACTACTCTCGAAAGAAATGCCCGTTAATCAGGTATCCGATTGGCTTAGTTTTTCATCAGACAGTGCTTTTATCGCCTTTTTTAAAAAACAGACAGGCCAGACGCCCTTATGTTTTATGAAAAAATAAGGCGCTAGCCGATTAAACTCGACTAACGCCTTAAACGGTAAATATTTCCTGCAGTTATGATGAATAATTACCCTTCATTCACATCGCAACCGGTACAACTTTGTAGAGCGATTTCGTGTTCAAACACAATCGCGCCATTGCCTTCTGCCACGAGTTCTGCGATTTCATCCGCGACTTCTTGCTCATCTTCCGTTTCTACTTGATTTGCCAGTTCTTCTTCTGAGTAACCGTAGAAGTTCAGTAATAAGTAATCGCGCGCTTCTTCTTTAGTACAAGTCACATTCACAGAAAGATCTGGCTCAACGTTGTCTTGTGCAATCAGCTCTGCCACTTGCGCTAATACATCCTCTTTCATTGCTGCCGTTAACCAGCCCAGATCCGTGCTTACCGTGGTTTTCTTACAGTTAAAGCAAGGAAGTTGATGAAAGTAATATTGAAAATTGGTCATAGGTTATTTCTTCTTTCAGAATGAGTAGCAAGATTATGCGTGATTTCTCGCAAATTACTATCTCAATATACCCAAAACAGCACTTGACCTTCCCCTAGGGTAAAGCTTTAAATTACGGCTAAGTTTTTCATTTAAGGCATAAAATGCGCTTATCTCCTGTTCGCATCTTCTGGATCTCTATCATCAGCATGTTTGCCATGCTGAGCTCCAGTATTGCTTCAAGCGCGCCTTTAATGACATGGCAAATGATCAGTGCCTCCATTCACCAATCCGAACTGGAAACTGAAGCACCTTCCGGTTGCGTGATGATGGATAGCAGCCAAATGTCTCACACCATGCCGATGAGCCACTCCTCAATGGAGGAAAGTTCAAATCATTGCATGAGTGATGCTCCCTCGATCCATAACTGTTGTACCGCCGCATGCGTGAGTGTTTTCGCATTTTTAGCGCAAACCGCCTATAACCTACCTGCACAATACCAACTGGCTTTGATTCCCTATGAATCCGCCAAATCCGTGGTGCAAAGGCAGCAATCCCTCTATCGACCTCCAATAGCTTAATTCAATCACAAATTCGTCGTGTCAC
>JBOFIW010000577.1:0-1896 GCA_051650365.1 Vibrio sp.
TGGAGCTGTACCGAAACATTCAGCCCAGTATTTTTTGTAATGGTGGATAGGAGTGATTTCGCTGTGCATATTTTGGCCTCAAGATTAAGAGGGCGGCATTATAGCGGCTTGCAAGACCAGTATCCACCGCAACATCGCCCCGATTTTGATAGGGACTTATTACAATTTGTTTAAGAAACCGGACAGGAAGGCGAGAAACGTAATCATAGGAGAAAACTGGCAGCTTTACGTTAGGCGGCTAATACTTTAGTTAAAATAAACCAAGGGTATGCATCATAAGACATACACTGTGTATCAAGTTCTTTTAAGGTGCGCAGAAAATACAAACAAACTCACTAGGCTAGGGAGGTAGGATGAATGAATTGGCCTTTGATAACAGAGGGTTAAATGCTCAAGTACGTTATGAGGCACTGAGCTGGAGTTATCAAATTGCCAGTCAGCAAATGGAATATGATATGGCTTTATGGCAGTCATTGCTCAGAACAAATCACTCGATAAAAAAGCCAGAGGACTTTCTGAATTTTTTACCATTAACGCAACGTGAGCAGGCACGGCACTGCTTAGAGAGTCCGAACACTGTACCTCAGACTGTGAACAGCTTTCTGGTAAATGAAGAAAAATTGGTGGCGTTGGTGGCGTTTACGGTGGTTGAGGTAAAACCTCAACTTATCACGGGTCACATCACGCCATTATTGATTTTTCATACAGGAATGGAGTCGGCTTTTGCGTTTGATGCCTTGTTTGATAACCGCCACCACGGCGTGCTGATCACCGATGAGCAAACTCGGATTCTGGCTTGTAACCGCTATTTTGAGCAGCAGACAGGTTATCAACAAAGTGACATATTGGGCTTAAAAACTAACCTGTTCAATTCGGGGAAACATTCCCAACATTTTTATGTCGATATGTGGCATCAATTGCAAGAACAAGGGTGCTGGAATGGCACGATTTTATCTCAGCGTGCTTCTGGTGAAGTTTGGCCACAAGACTTGTCGATTAAGCGCTTGTGTCCCCAAGAAGGGCAAATTTTCTATATTGGGTTTACCACGGATCTCGCGTTGCATCTCGATCGGGTTACCGACCAGCAAGCTGGAGATATTGAGTTGCTCACTCAACTGCCAACGTTGGCAAAATTTAGTGCACAGTTGAAACAACGCTTGCTCGGACATTTAACGACAACGGGATTTGTGTTGGCGATACAACCTAAGTTCAGTAGCGATAAGCACTATACGCAGATTCGTCGGTTAGCGGTCAGCCTGACACAAAACCAGCAAGTTCAACTGTGTGGTTACCATGGAGAAGGTATTTTCCTTTGCCAATTGGATGCTGAAAAAAGTGCCGATAACCAAACACTGCTCGGTATACAGCGCACGCTTCGTCAGTTTTTTGCGGAGCTGCATCAAAAAGGGGGGCACGGCGTACATCAAGCAATTGCACAAGGTCGGTTAGGTGTTTCCGTGTTAGGGGGCGATACGCACAGCGTTGAGCGTTTAATTCCCCATGCCTTGCAAGCCATGTTAGAGCATCATGCGGGTGACACTCGGCATATCAACTTTTACGATCACGCCATGCATCAACAGGTTGAGCGGCGTAAGACTTTAGAGAAATGGGTGCAAAAGTGGATAGAAAATGCTGATTTCGAGGTTTTTTATCAGCCGATCATTGATAGCCAAACTTGGTCTATCGTTAAGTTTGAAGCCTTATGTCGTTTCCAAGCTCCAGATGTGTTACATGCTACTACTCAAGAGTTAATCACCATTACGGAAGAGTTGGGCTTAATTGATAAGCTAGATGAAGTTATTGGCCGTAAAGCGTTAAATGATCTTGCGAAAATCCATGCGCAGTTTGGTCATCACGTTGGGGTGACTATTAATCGTTCGTTAAACAGTAAGCTCA
>JBOFIW010000578.1:0-5255 GCA_051650365.1 Vibrio sp.
GCTTTGACTGGTGAAGTACTCTTGTTTGACCAAGTGGTACCACCCCAACCTGTGTTGGCTTTACCTGAACCAAATTTGTTGCCCCACCAGTAATCGTTTTTGCTACCCGCTCGTGCGGCAATTTCCCACTCTTCTTTTGTTGGCAGACGGTACTTGAAGCCGGTTTGTTTTGAAAGCCAGCGCGCATAGGCTTTAGCATCATTTTGGCTTACACAAACGACCGGTGAGTCTTTCCCCTGCTTGAATCCTGGGTTACGCCAATAACTGTCGGAAATAGGTGCGACTTCGGACTCATTGACTGAAATACACAGCTTTTTCAGCTCAGCATCGGTTTGGTAGTTTGATAGATTGATGAATTTTTCGAATTGCTCAACGGTTACTGGTGTTGCGCTCAATGCGAAAGCATGATCAAGGTTATACTGCTGTGAAGCATTTTCACTTAATAGATATTCCCCTGGCAAAATCGTAATGACTTCTGGTGCATTTACTTTGCCTTTCACCGAATCAGCAAATTTTTGCCCAGCACGAAGTGGGTTGGTTTTTTCGTGTAAATTGACACGTAGCGTCTGATCTGACGTGATATTCACTTCTTGCTGGAATGGGCGGAATCCCTCTTTTTCTATCTGCACTAAGTGTTTACCCACGGGGAGCATGACTTCAACGGGAGTGCTGCCGTAGTTAACTCCATCAACCGTTACGCGATCACCGTGTTGATTTGAACGTAGTGATAGACTAATCCAAGCGATCTCTTGTTGCTGTTGGTCCATTTGACCTTGGCCGGGAGCAAAACAGTATTGGGAATCGATGTTTAAAAGTTTACAAGGTGCATTTTCCGCTGGGCGTGCTTCAAGTTGAGCATTGACAATGGTTCTAAAACGCATACCGTCATAAAATCCAGAGTCCACAATTGCATGCTTTAGTACATGAATGTTCAAGGAGACATTATTTAGTTGTGGTTTGATCGCATTTGATTCGCTGCTTTCATCGATCAACCAGACTTGGAATTGGTTAACTGCTTTTTGCAAAGCCAGATCGCTAGTCTGTTTGCTACATTGAGCAAAGGTCATATCGGCGTTACACACATTGGTGAAGCTGACTTTTTGTTCACCAGAGCGTTGCAACTCCTCGCGTAATCTATCCACCCGTGCACGCATCTTATCTTGTTGGAGTAGAGCTATGCTTTGCTCTATAGTCTGCTGCTGTGCTTGGTACTGTGCTAAAACCGTTTGCATCTCTTGCAGCTTTTGTTCGGCATCTAAGCGAGCAACTTGGTTCTGTTTCACTTCAGCCCATGCGGCTTGATAAGCATTTTGTGAGGGCTGAATATCCAGATCTGGCTCATCAATCATCTTTTGATAATCATGCTCAAGATTAGTTTTGGCGTTTTTCAGTGCGGAATCCAAAGCCTTTGCTTGTTGAGCTAGCCTATTCAACTCTGATTGTTGGTTATCAACCGCGGTTTTCTGAAGTTTGGCTGCATCCGTAGCATTTTTCAGCTCGGTATGTTTGCCAAACAGCGCATCGTCAATGGCAAGAACAGAAGAAGAAACTTCTTCTGCTAGCACTGGTGCTGCCATCAAGCAAGGTGAAAGTGCTATTAATAGAGCGGGAATCCCTTGTCGCATGGTGGTCTACTTCAAGTTATGAAATTAAGTCTAAGTTATGAGCATTCTAAACGAAAACGCCATTTTGTCAGAAGTCATCTTTCAATAACTTAGTGACAAAATGGCGTTTTATCTACAGCTTTGTGAATCCCGACAAAAAAACGTTGAATTTTTGTGCCGTTAACTGTCTTTACTTGGTCTGAGTTTGACCCATACGGTGTCGTGGCCGTTGACCGTAACCACTCGATTATAGGTCTCATACCCTTCTTTCGATACGGTCACTTGGTGACGGCCTGCCGGTAATACCAATTCAACCGGAGTGCTACCATAGTTAATGCCATTAATGGTCACTGAATCATTGTATTGATCAGAACGCACTGTCACGTTAGCCCATTGTTTGTCCTGTTTTTTCGGTGCTGTTTGTTCTACTTCACCTTTCAAGCAATAACGCGTCTCTACGTTCAAGAGTTTACACGCTGCCACTGCTTCTGGTTTGGCTTGTAACTGAGCTTGTACTTGGGTGAAGTATTCATTGTTGCCTTCAAAACCTGAACGGATCATCTGGCTCTCTTGAACGTGGATATTGAGCTCAACCCCTTTCAAGTTTTGTTTGGCAATCGCAGATTCGGTTAACTCATTGATCAGCTTCTCTCGAAATGCTTTCACCGCTTTTTGCTTGGTGAGATATTGCCCTTGGTTGGCACATTCACCTAAAGTCATTGTCGTTGAACAGGTCGTTTTGAAGCTGGTTTCAAGTACATCACTTTCGCGCAATTCTGCTGCTAAGCGTTTCACCCGAGCATCAATTCGGGCTTCTTCCAAATTGGTCATTTCAGTGTTCAAACGAGCTTGCTTTTGCTTGATCTGCGATAGGCGCATTTCAACTTCTGTTACCGCTTGCTCATTCTCTAACTTGAGTGATTGATTACCTTTCAACGCATTCCACGTCTCTTGGTAACGTTTTTGGAAGGTGACAAGGTCAGTGTCAGGATCTTCGAGAAGGCGAGTATACTGTTTGTCCAACTCTGACTTAGCACGATTACGTTTGGCGTCTAATTCTCCACTTTCACGTTGTAGTCGGCTTTGCTCATTTTTGAGTTGTTGGAGTTTTCCACTCTCGACCTCATAGTCAGTGAGAATCGCGTTAATTTCATTTTGTTTGATATTCATTTTCTCATCGAGAACGACAACGGGGTCAGCTTGTGTGACCTCCTCTGCGAACACCGATGCAGATATCCATACTGGGGATAGCGCAAGCAATAGCGCTGGGATGCGACGTTTAATCATAGGTCCCTGCAACACATTTACGTTTAACCACAAAAAGTGGGAAAGACAAACTTTTGACAGCTTTGTAGATAGCTGAATTATTAATGCAAACTTTATTCCGCTTAGACAGAAAACATCATAAATCCGTACACTTAGGTGGCTGATTTTTTGAACTTTAGATCTAAGTATTTTTATTGTGAGCAGATTAGAGAAATATGCAAGCTGAGTTTTCCGATCTACTTTAACGTTTTTTATATTGAGTACACATTGACCGTAATTTATGTGCACTTGATCATTGTTCCGATATGAGAATTTGATCCAATTGCAGCTATGTTTATGCATCAACATGTATTTAATCGGTTATTAATACTAGCTAAATAGGAGTGATTTCGTTTTAAGAAGAATTGGTATACCATGGCCGCGCAAACACCACCTTGTGAGGTCGACATGGCTCAATCGTCTGTTTTTGATGTAGCCAAAGGTTCCCAAATAGCCAAAGTTTTGTCGCCTAAGCCGGCAGAGCTGATCACTTTACCTTCACACATGGCCTGCCATGATCATAGTTACACGCAAATTGTGATTGGTCTGAAAGGGCAAGCAGAATTTGAAGTGCGTGGCATGGGTAATATTGTCGGGCCGGGACAAGGGTGCGTGGTGACATCGGGCTCCGATCACGCATTTGGTGGTGTCATTGGGCAATCTGATATTCTGGTTCTCAACATGCCCATTCCGAGTGAAGATGATCCATTGCTGTTGCGTAAACTGAATGAACTCGCGGTGGGCGATGTCTATTTTCAACTGGATGGTCAGATCCAGCGTTTGATCCAAATGCTGGTGCAGGAGATGCAAGCCAGTCCTGACGATCTTCTACTTGGCCGAGCTTGTAACGATACGGTAGTAGCACTTTTGCAGCGTCACATTAGTGCGCTTGCCAGTGCCCACAAAGAATCCCGTTTTGATATGGAAGTGGTGGATCGCTATATCGATCAGCACTTAGCGCATCGTATTTCCGTTGCACAATTGGCGGGGTGCGTGTTTTTAAGCGAAAGCCAATTCCACGCGCTGTTTAAAGAGCAGATGGGGCTTACACCGCATCAATATGTGTTGAATAAACGCGTCGATATGGCGAAAAAGCTGATTGAACAAGGGCGACTCAATCTGGGCCAGATTGCGGAGCTGACGGGGTTTTCTAATCAAAGCACTTTCACTCATACTTTCTCACGACTGCATGGTATTTCCCCTTCGCAATATAAGCGACGTTTTTCTACTGCATCGTAATTGTTCTTTTAATTCCCAGCTAATCAAGTGAGCTCGCTAAGATGGTGTTGCTCCCAATCCTGTACATTTATTTCCCTCTTAGTACACAACCACAGTGACTACGTATCTGCCTGTTTAGTGTAGTAGGTTGTTCACGTTTGTCGTTGTTGAGCTGCAACAATTGCAAAATAATTGGCGGGTAAACTTGCTCTAATTGGTGTGATCTTGTTTTTGTTTTGTTAAAACTCAGAGTTATTGACAAAATACTAGGACTTTTTGACAAGTTTTCTTCTCGCGCTCAAAATACACTGCCAGCCATTGCAGGAAACCTGACTCAATCTGTCAGGTATGAGATGAAGGAAACCACATGTTTACAGCAACCGATGTGTTGAACGCAGCGTTTATCGAGCAGCCGCTAGATAAACTATGGTCGCTGATCTCGCCACTGTATATGGTGGACGAATCCCAATGGCTGACCCAATTATTGCCTCTCGCGACCCCAAGTGACGCTGAAAAAGCTTCGATGTCGGAGAAAACTACGTGTTTAATCGAAGCGATCCGCAGCGATAAAAAAGCGGTGCAGATGATTGATGCACTGCTGCTGGAATACAGCTTGGATACCCAAGAGGGTATTTTGCTGATGTGTTTGGCTGAAGCGTTAATGCGTATTCCTGATGCGGAAACGGCCGATGCCTTCATTAAAGATCGCCTTGGTGTTGCGGATTGGAAATCCCACCTGAAAAATTCAGATTCTGTGTTCGTGAATGCTTCAACTTGGGGCTTGATGCTCACAGGTAAAGTGATTGGCTTGGCTGATGGTGACACCGCAAGCCCAGTGCAGGCGGTGAATCGTTTAGTCAATAAGCTGACTGAACCTGTGATCCGCAAAGCCATGCATCAAGCGATGAAGATCATGGGCCATCAATTTGTGCTTGGTCGTACCATTGAAGAAGCGCAGAAAAATGGTCGACCCATGCGTGATAAAGGTTATACCTACTCCTTTGACATGTTGGGCGAAGCGGCGCTCACTTCTGCCGATGCACACAAGTATTTCAAAGATTACCTAATGGCGATTGAAGCAGTAGGCCGCGACAAATATGGTCTGGAAACCAGCCCTGCGCCGTCGGT
>JBOFIW010000579.1:0-2642 GCA_051650365.1 Vibrio sp.
CAGCAGTGAGTGCGCGCATCAAACAACTCGAAAATCATTTCGATGCTCAACTATTTACCCGCGATCGTAATAACATCAAATTAACCTCTGCCGGTGAGCGTTTAGTGGGGTATGCCGAAGTGATGGTCGCGACGCTCCAACAAGCCAAATTTGAATTGTCGCTGGAAAGTGGTAAGGCATTGCAGCTTACCTTGGGCGGTACTCCCAACATTTGGGATGCGTATTTACAGCACTGTTTAAGCCGAATTACGGATACGTTTGAAGGCTATGGTTTTCTGGCGGAAGTCATGGGGCGCGAACAATTGAATCGTGGCTTACTTGAGCGCACTTTAGATATGGCATTTGCTCTGGATCCGATCAAAGCGGAAGAGCTGCAGTGTAAAAAAGTGGCCGATCTCGTTTTGGTTTTGGTTTCCACCCGACCAGATGATGCCGAAAGCGTCTTTGAAAACCGCTATGTCTATGTGGATTGGGGATCGCGTTTTGCTTCTGAGCATGCGGATCGCCACCCCAAAGCTCCTGCTCCTTTTTTAAGGACGTCGACAGCAAGAATTGCTCTCGATTTTATTCTTGAGAAAGGGGGAAGTGCTTACTTACCGGAAACTATGGCGTTGCCGTTGCTTGAATCGGGAGAACTGTATCGAGTGTCTGAGGTCAATGAATGGCAGCGACCGCTTTACCTGAGCTATCGTAAAAACAGCTCATCAATTGAGGCGATTGTCCAAGTCGAAAAATTGATGAAATCCCTCGATCCAATGACAACTGTTCGTAATTTGGGAAAAGTAGACGCGGTTTTAAACCATAGTGTTGAAGGCTGATAGCCGTTGCGTATTGAAAACAAAGGGGAATTGTTAGAAGCGATTCCCCTTTGAGGTTTAATCAATCCAGAAATAGATTACGACCAGCGTTTGGCGAGCAGATTATCTACACTCAGACGTCCCGCTCCGGAAATAAGCAGTGAAATTGAACCAGCCAGCAGCGCTAAACCAAACTCATAACCCCCGTTCGCCAAAAACAAACCGCTGCTGAAATGCACACTAAAAATCGCCACCAACATAGTGACCGATAATACTAAAGCCGCGGGGCGGGTCAGCACGCCAAGCAAAATCGCCACGCCACCGAAAAATTCGCCGCTGCCTGCTAAAAAGGCCATTGCAACACCGGGTTCTAAACCAATAGAAGCCATCCATTGTCCGGTGCCTTCTAAGCCATAGCCACCAAACCAACCAAACAATTTCTGCGCACCGTGAGCCATAAAAATAATGGCTAGAGGAAGACGCAGTGCCAAAGGTGCCCAAGAACTTGGTGAAGTGAGAGTGGTTTTCAATAATGTACGCATGATTAAATCCTGTCGGTTGATTCCCATCCCACTCGACTTAATTTCAGTAGTTTGGGTTGAAATTTTTGAATGATAAAAACGGTCTGTGTGTTCGATGGAGAGAAGTGTATGTAATGCAGCTTGCTAATAAAATCTGCACTGAATGATGTTCTTGTTCGAAAATGTCGAATGAGCTTTTCCGGTTAATCTCAATATTCAGTTCCGAAAATGGCTAGCGAAGGGATCAGAAGTCCGTAGACTGACGGTAAAGAAGCGCAGGAGAGAGCGAAATGACATCGCTGAATGAATACACTACGGAAGAGTACCAGCGTGCGCGGATGAGCCGAGATCCACGCTTTGATGGCCGCTTTTTTGTGGCGGTGAAAACAACCGGGATTTTTTGTCGTCCGATTTGTCCGGCAAATTTACCCAAAGAAGAGAATGTGGAGTATTTCACCACTCAAGCTCAGGCTGTTTCGGCGGGCTATCGCCCATGTTTGCGTTGCCGACCGGAGAGCGCTCCCAATTCATGGGCCTGGAAAGGGGCCGAAACCACCTTTTTACGTGCTTTGAAGTTGATTGAACAAGGGGAACTGCAAGGTAATCTGGATGATTTAGCCGCTCGGTTAGGCATCAGTGATCGCTATTTGCGCCAGTTGTTTCAACGCCATTTAGGGCTACCACCCAAGCAGTATGCCCAGATCCAGCAATTGATGTTCGCCAAGCAGCTTCTGCATTCGAGCCAGATATCCATTACGGAAGTGGCTTATGCCAGTGGTTTTCAAAGCACTCGTCGCTTCAATGATGCGTTTCAAAAGCTGTTCCGTTTGACTCCAACGCAAGTGCGACGAGATCGAATGGACTTACCCTCTCGTAATCAACTCACGTTGGCTTTTCGCGGACCATTTGACTGGGCGCACATGCTGGATTTCTATCGCCTGAGAGCGATTGAGGGCATGGAATTGGTCGATGAACAAAGTTATCAGCGTCATTTTGTACTCGGTGAAGGAAAGGGTTGGTTTAAGGCAAGTATGGGGGAGTCCCACTTACAGATTGAGTTTGAAATGGAACGCTTAAGTGATTTGCGCCATTTGGTTGCTCGGTTAAGACGAATGTTTGATCTGGATGCCGACCTGATCACGATTGAGGCACAGTTGGCGCAAGTTGCGCCGGGGTTGGTGATTCGTTCTGGGATCCGCATTCCAGGAGTGTGGAATGCTTGGGAAGCGGGCGTTCGTGCTGTGTTAGGTCAACAAGTTTCGGTAAAAGCAGCCATCGGGCAATTGAATTTGTTGGCATCGCAACTTACTACTTCTGAAGGTTC
>JBOFIW010000580.1:0-3614 GCA_051650365.1 Vibrio sp.
AGAGCAACAACAGGTACCATAACAACCTCTACAAAATTTCATCTTATGTAGTTATAGGTAAACACTCTGTCACAAGCGCTAAATTTTTACCTATAACCACTTTTACCTATAACCACATAGACGGACAGCATAATGGCACGATCAATTTGATGCCACTAGCAATAAAACGGCTCCTAACTGTTTCCAGCCAGGAGCCGCGTGTGAATCATATCACAATTTACTGTTGAATCGTCAGCTTCTTTATTTGCCCATCGCGAGTCACGATAACGTAGCCATCACTCAACACTAATGGCCCAACAGCAAAACCGCTGTCATTGGCCAGTTGCTGAGCAACAAATTCACCACTATCACGATTAATCCAATGTAAGTAACCTTCCGCATCCCCCACAACAACATAATCACCGATCAATTTCGGTGCGGTAAGTAGGCGATGCTCAAGTTTGCTATTGTTCCAAATTTCCGTTCCGCTGCGAGTATCTACCGCTACCAAGTGATCTTTATCGGTAACTAAGTAAATACGGCTGCCATCGGTAGCCATGTCGGTTGCAGAAGAGTAGTTACGCTTCCAGACAGGCTGACCAGAACGCAAATCAATGGCTATCAGTTGCCCATTAAACCCAACCGTGAACAAGGTTCCCCCGACCACAAGAGGTGAAGCATCCACATCCACTAAACGATCAATCTCAGTGGCACCTTTAGGTTGTCCGACAGGTTGTTGCCAAATCAGTTGACCACGTTCGGCTATCGCTGCGGCGAGTCGGCCACTTGGCGTCCCCCAGAATACCCCCCCAGCGATCGCGGTTGGTCGACTATCCCCACGCAATGTCAAATTAGGCACTTCAGTACTGATAGTCCACTTTTGCACACCATCTTCTTGATTAAGCGCAATCAAAGCACCACGGCTAGTATTGACGATCACGATATTATCTTCAGCTGCGGGAGCGGCAAGAATTTCACCTTCCAAGGCTGAGGTCCATAATGGCTCACCAGTTTCAGCATCTAGTGCATTCACTACGCCATTTTCGCTGCCAATGAATAATTTACCAAAAGCAGCTGTGATGCCACCAGATAAGCGGGCAGAGCCATCAACCTCAAGATCAGTGGTCCAAATCACTTTACCGTTTTGTGGATCTAGCGCTTTAACAATACCATCACGGCTAGCAACGTAAACTTTATCGTAAGCATAGTCCGGTGCGAGTTTTGAGAAGTAGTGACCGACGCCATCTCCCACCGAAGTGCTCCACTGAGTTTTCGGTGTGAACTCACTTTTCACGATGGGTAGCGGAGCCATAATGACGTTTTCTTCTTCACTGGCACACCCTGCGAGAAGTGTTAATACACCCGCCGCGACCAGCACTTGATTAAACAACTTCTTCATCAGGAAGTGCCCTTACTTCGCGAGATCATCCAGTTTCATTTGCAGAGTTTGGCTAGCATCATTGGCCTGCTGCGCTTCAGTATAGGCCGCATAAGCACCTGCGCTATCCCCTTTACGCATCAGAATATCACCACGCAGCTCAGCTACACGCCCTAACCAAGATTTTTCTTGGATATTGCCCAACTGAGCCAGAGCTTCCTCAAATTGACCTTGCTCTGCTTGTAAACGAGCAACACGATAAGTCAGCAGTGGTTTCAGCGCTGGATCTTGGGTTATGCTATTTGCCCACTCAAGCTGAGCAAGAGCCTCATCCAGTTGACCTGCATCGACTTGTACTTTTGCTAGTTGCATGGCCGCAAGCACTGCGTATTCCGTCTCTTTATTAGCATCAATAAAGGTTTGGATAGCATTTTCTGCTTCAGCACCTTTAGCTACCAATGCATCAATAGTTTGACTGTAATTGTGTGAAGCAGCTTCTTGCGCAGCAACAACGGAGTCTTGGTAGTAACGCCAGCCAAATAAGCCACCTAGACCAATAACGGCACCAAAGATCACAGCTTTGCCATTCTCTTTCCACCAATCTTTTATCGCTTCAACTTGTTGTTCTTCAGTATCGTAGAGTTCCACTTCCTGTCCTCTTATTTAAAACGTGCTACGGGAGAATTACGCTAAATGAGCCAATAATTGGGCTACTTCAGCTTGAGCAACAGTGCTCTGGTCACCGCCCGCTAAATCTTTAACTACCACGGTTTGAGCGGCGACTTCGTCTTCACCCAATACCAGCGCAATAGCTGCGCCTACTTTATCTGCGCGTTTAAATTGCTTTTTAAAATTACCGCCACCGAAATGAGTCATCACTCGTAGGCCAGGAATTTGCTCACGCAATTGCTCAGCGAGCTTCATACCCGCCATCATAGTACCTTCACCGGCGGTTACCATGTACACATCCACACTGCGACGAATTTCAGTGTTACCAAGCGTTTCCATCATCAGTACTAGACGCTCTAAGCCCATAGCAAAGCCCACCGCAGGAGTCGGTTTGCCACCTAATTGCTCAACCAAACCATCATAGCGACCACCGCCACAAACGGTACCTTGAGAACCAAGACTTTCGGTGATCCACTCAAAAACAGTACGGTTGTAGTAATCAAGACCACGCACTAAACGCTGATTGACCGTGTATTCGATGCCAGCGGCATCCAGAAGTTCACACAAACCTGCAAAATGTTGTTTTGATTCAGCATCCAGGTAATCAGACAGTTGTGGGGCATCCCCTAAAATCGCCTGTACGTCTGGATTTTTTGAATCCAGCACACGCAGAGGATTGGTGTACATACGGCGTTTGCAATCTTCATCCAGTACACTTTGGTACTGTTCAAGATATTCAATCAATGCACTACGGTAATTGGCACGCGCTTCTAGCGAACCTATTGAGTTCAGTTCCAAACGAACATGCTCAGCAATACCTAACTCTCGCCATAAACGCGCCGTCATCATGATTAGCTCAGCATCAACATCAGGACCATCTAAACCAAAGACTTCTACACCACATTGGTGGAACTGGCGGTAACGGCCTTTCTGTGGGCGTTCATGGCGAAACATTGGGCCCATGTACCACAGACGCTGTTCTTGGTTGTACAGTAAGCCATTTTCAATACCTGAACGCACACAACCCGCCGTGCCTTCTGGACGCAGAGTTAAGCTGTCACCGTTGCGATCTTCAAAGGTGTACATCTCTTTTTCCACCACGTCGGTCACTTCACCAATTGCACGGCTAAACAGATGAGTCATCTCAACGATTGGCATACGAACTTCGCTGTAACCGTAAGCGCTGATTACATTTTTCACCACGCCTTCCACTTTTTGCCAAAGTGGTGACTGGGTTGGGAGGCAGTCGTTCATGCCTCGGATTGCTTGAATAGTTTTTGCCACAATTCTTACCGTAATATCGTTGAGATTAATCTTGTTCTATTTGCTTGATGTCGATTCGATTCTTTGCATCCAATTGCGCCGCTTTAGCGCGAATTCGCGCTTCCAGTTGAGCAACCAGATCATCGTTATCAAATCGCTCTTTCTGGCGCACGCCATCTTCATAGAACGCACTTTTCTTATTGCTGCCCGCTAAACCTAAATGAGACACTTCAGCTTCTCCGGGACCATTCACTACGCAACCAATGATTGACACATCCATTGGTGTCAGCACATCTTCGAGACGTTGCTCTAGCGCGTTGACCGT
>JBOFIW010000581.1:0-1624 GCA_051650365.1 Vibrio sp.
TTTTTAGCCTTTGAATTCATCGATCCAACCGTACGTGTGCTATCACGTGCAATGCAGAAATATTGTTTCTAAACTGATCGCCCAGAGTTCAAACTCAGGGCTTTTTTGTAAGAAATTTTCAACAAGTTTCCCCCTTTGATTAAACAATGACTAAACAAAGACGGCATTGTAATAAATGAAATTTTAGTCTTCGCAGGACGCATACTAGACAAAATGACTAAGATTGTGTAATTAACAGAACTCATATTGGATGTAATTTTTTTTCAAGGCAGGATGACAATGAACGAAAAATACGCTGCGCTCAAAAGTAACGTAAGCATGTTAGGACGACTACTCGGCCAGACGATTCAAGCCGCCGATGGTGACGTTATTTTAGAGAAAGTGGAAACCATCCGAAAACTTTCCAAATCCGCCAGAACTGGTAACCAAGCAGACCGAGAGCTCCTCATCGAAGAGATCAAAAATCTTCCCAATCATCAACTGACCCCAGTTGCTCGCGCCTTTAACCAATTCCTTAATCTGACCAACATTGCCGAGCAGTATCACACCATCTCTCGTCACTGTGAGAGCCATGTAAATGAACTTGATGCTATTGGCAGCTTGTTTGCCAAACTCGCGCAAAATTCGGTCAGTAAATTCGATACAGCACAAGCCATTCGTGATCTGAACATTGAGCTGGTATTGACCGCTCACCCGACAGAGATCACTCGTCGCACCATGATCAACAAGCTAGTCAAAATTAACGAATGCTTGTCCAAACTCGAACTGAGCGATCTATCTTCAAAAGAGCGCCATAAAACGGAGCGCCGTCTTGAGCAGCTAATCGCGCAAAGTTGGCATTCGGATGTGATCCGTCAGCAGCGCCCAACGCCATTGGATGAAGCCAAATGGGGCTTTGCGGTGGTGGAAAACTCACTATGGCATGCAGTACCTGAATTTTTACGCGAGCTGGATGAGCAGGTGAAATCTCACTTAGGTGAAAGTTTACCGATTGATGCACGCCCTGTGCACTTCTCATCATGGATGGGCGGTGACCGCGATGGTAATCCATTTGTTACCCACACCATCACTCGTGAAGTGCTATTGCTGTCACGTTGGAAGGCGGCAGACCTTTATCTGACCGATATCAATGAACTAGTCAGCGAACTTTCGATGACCAAGTGTAATGAGGCAGTACGCGCTTTAGCGGGCGAGGAGCACGAACCTTATCGCGCAATCCTCAAGCAGCTGCGTGGTTTGCTACAAGAGACGATTGATATTCTTGAAGCGAAACTGAATGGCCAAAAACTGGCAGTGAAAGCCCCTTTACAAACCGCAGATCAGTTATGGGAACCGCTTTACGCTTGTTACCAATCACTGCATGAGTGTGGCATGGGCGTGATTGCTGATGGCTCACTGCTCGATACCCTACGCCGTATCAAAGCGTTTGGCGTGCATCTGGTTCGTCTCGATATTCGTCAGGAAAGCTCACGCCATGCGGAAGTAATTTCGGAACTGACCCGTTATCTGGGCATCGGTGATTACAATCAGTGGAACGAGCAAGACAAGATCGCTTTCCTGACCACTGAACTGAATTCTAAACGTCCACTACTACCACGCGACTGGCAACCCTCAGCACAAGTCA
>JBOFIW010000582.1:0-2680 GCA_051650365.1 Vibrio sp.
AAGACAGAGGTAACAGGTTGAGAAGCATCACCACAAATGGATGGACCAAAACTGGTGATTCCAATTTGTACATAGCCTGAACCATTATCGAAATAGATTGGCCCTCCTGAGTCGCCTGAACAGGTCGCGTTTCGATACACACCATTCTGCGGCCCCGTGAAACAGATATGGCCCGAGCCTAAGTTAGTGCCGTAATAAGCTGTACATGTGGAAAATGGAACAAATGTCAGATTCGTTTCGAGTAGTTGTGTTCCCCCTGCCGTATTGGTATCTACATAGCCATGGCCAACAGCTTTGTAGGTGCCACCCGCGGGGTAGTTATCATTCACCGTACTGTTCAATACGCCAACAAAATTGCTCACATTAAGATCGTTTTCTAGCTTGATAATGGCAATGTCATTGGGCCAATAAGCCGATGACGAATGGATATAATTATCGGGATAGTAAAACTCTGCGCCACGAGCGAACTGAATGTTGCCATTCGGGTAATCATTCTCATCTTGCAACTGAGGAATCGCTACGGTGTAGAGCATGGCGTAACTGTCGCCATAGATGCAGTGTGCCGCGGTGAGAATATAACGCGAGTTAAGAACCGTAGCACCGCAATAGGTTCTAGTGCTGTATTGATAGGGTGAGATATAAATCGCCAAACTGGCAAAAGAGGGATAATTGCTCACGGTCGCGACCGTGCCATTAACGATATAAGGGGTAACCTCAACCGCAGAGAGCTTGGTGACTAACAGTAAAAGTATCCATAGCCATTTGTGCATGCTCCACCTCATTGATTGAATTGGTTGTTCTTGCTTATTTATCACCCACTTAAAGTGTAGCAATGAAATAAAAGTATGCGGCGCAGATAACAAAAAACCCGCAGTTTTACCTGCGGGTTTTTCAATTCAAATCAGTTCAGTGAATTATGCTTCTTCGCGACGACGGCTATGGCCACGTTCACCACGGTAGCTACCACTGCTCTCACCACTGCGGTTACGCTCAAAACGACGCTCACCTTCACGGAAAGGACGGCCTTCACCACCACGGCCACGACCACCTTCACGACCACCGCGGAAACCGCCTTCACGATTGCCTTCTGGACGACGACCACCGTCACGACGTGGGCCACCCTCACGACGAGCGCCACCACGAGATTCGCGGAAATCGTCGAAGTCACACACTACTGCACCCACTTCTTTTTGACGGATACGCAGTTTGCGTAGCTTGCTAGAAACGTCGCTAGACATAGACTTTGGCAGCTGAACAAAGGTATGGCCTTGAGCCAGTTTGATTGCACCGATAGAACCTTTAGTCAGACCTAGTTCGTTCGCTAATGCACCCACGATGTCTTTCACTTGAACGCCTTGGTCACGACCAACTTGCAGTTGGTAAGTATCCCAATCGTGGTTCTCTTGATCACGGCCACCGAATTCACGACGAGCAGGACGATCACCATCACGGCGGTCATCACGACGCTCACGACGACGTGATTTTTCACGCTCCATCGCTTCGATCATTGGGTCAGCACCTACGTAGAATAGAGGACGCTTACCTTGCTGACGTTTCAGCAGAATCGCAGCCAGTGTGGTTGAGTCGATTTCCAGTGACGCTTGCAGTTTTTCAACCAGCTCAGCGAAACGCTCCAGTGAGCTGTGCTCTTTGTCTGCAGCCAGTTCTTGACCCAGCTTAGTTAGACGAGATTCAGCCACTTTATCGCGGTGCGGCAGTTGGATCTCTTCCATAGAAGAACGAGTTACACGCTCGATAGTGCGCAGCATGCGAATTTGGTTAGTACGAACCAGCAGGATCGCCTTACCTTTACGTCCAGCACGACCAGTACGGCCGATACGGTGGATGTATGATTCAACATCGAATGGGATGTCGTAGTTAAATACGTGAGTGATACGTGGAACGTCCAGACCACGTGCTACTACGTCAGTCGCAACCAGAATATCAATCACACCTTGCTTGATATGATCGACGGTGCGCTCACGCAGAGACTGAGGGATATCACCGTGCAGAGCAGCAGCTTTAAAGCCACGTGCACACAGCCAATCCGCTAGGCGCTCAGTATCCTGACGAGTACGTACGAATACGATAGAAGCATCAGTTTCTTCGGTTTCAAGCAGACGAGCCATCGCTTCATCTTTCTCAACACCTTTTACTACCCAGTATTGCTGTTCAACTTTAGCCACAGTTTGGTTAGAACCGGCTACGTCAACACACTCTGGGTTACGTAGGAAACGCTCAACGATCTCTTTTACCATTGGAGGCATAGTCGCAGAGAATAGTACACGTTGTGCTGATTCTGGAGCTTGCTCCATGATCCAAGTAACGTCATCAACGAAGCCCATTTTGAGCATTTCGTCTGCTTCATCAAGGATGAAAGTATGACATTCGTCTAAGTGTAGACGATCACGAGTGATCAGATCTTTTACACGACCCGGAGTACCCACAACAATGTGAGCGCCAGATTTCAGAGCGCGCATTTGATCAAGAATTGAAGCACCACCGTAGATTTCAAGAACCTTCAGGCCTTTGATGTTTTGGCCAAGGTTTTTGATCTCAGCCGCTACCTGAATCGCCAGCTCACGCGTTGGCGCCATAACGATAGCTTGTGGCTTGTGTTGAGACAGATTAAGTTTGTTCAGCAGAGGCAGTGAAAATGCCGCTGTTTTACCCGTACCTG
>JBOFIW010000583.1:0-3508 GCA_051650365.1 Vibrio sp.
CTTCCCCCCAAACCATTCGATATTCCGTGCTCAGCACTCAATTTTCAGAGTTCAATGAGCCTCACAAGTGATTGAGAAATAAAGTGTGTTGTTTAATTTCGGTATAAAGGCAGGTTTGATTGCGCCAGACTTTGGAGTATGAGGAAATAAAGTACCAAACTCCTCACTACCATAATGTGTGGCACAATCTACATGGTTAAATAAGATGTTGAAATTGTTTAATTATCTTTATGAATTACAGCGTGAGATTAATAGCTACATACTCAAAAGGTTCACCTAAAAGTGAGCCTTGTGGCCCTTCAATCTCAAGTGTTTGGCCAATCGCAGTCATTGCCCACCAACGATTTTCACACCATAAAGGTGCAAGTAAAGTCGGTCTGCGTGCCGCAGAAGAAACGCGGTGGTATATGATCTGCGGTGGCGTTGAGCGAATCATTTCACAGGCAATCGACACATACTCATCCTGTTCAAGCACAGTTAACCGCCCCGCTCGCCACGCTTTGGCCATGGTACTGCCTTCCACAATATGCAAACCATGCAACTTGATGCCATCCGTCCCCACGTTAAGCACTTGTTGTAATGTGGCGAGGTTGTCACTGCGTCCTTCTCCGGGCAACCCAACAATCAAGTGAGTACACACTTTGATACCTAACGCTCTCGCTTTGGCTGTGATCTCTGCGTAACAGGCAAAATCGTGCCCGCGGTTAATGCGTTTTAAGGTATGATCGTGTGCGGTTTGCAGCCCAAGCTCCAGCCAAATCTCGTAACCTTGCTGCACATAATCGGCGAGCAGCTCAAGCACCGCATCCGGCACACAATCAGGCCGAGTGCCAACACACAATCCCACAATATCCGCTTCTTCCAAGGCTTGTTCATACATGGACTTCAACACTTGCACTTCGGCATACGTACTAGTGTAAGCCTGAAAATAAGCGAGGTATTTTTTGGCTCGTTTGATCTCCCCCGCCCGCTCTTTCAACTGCTCTTGAATACTCTGCTGTTGGGTCTCTTCATTGGCAAACGAGGCCACGTTACAGAAAGTACAACCACCGCGGCCAATCGTGCCATCTCGATTTGGGCAACTAAACCCACCGTGGAGTGTCAGTTTGTGAACTTTCTCTCCATAGCGACGTTGTAAGTCTTGACCTATGGTGTTCACCAGTTGATGTAGATGCATGTGTTAGCCCAATCTAAATACAAATATCTCTCACTACCATCCGTGTAATTTAATTACATTTCCAATTAAATTCGTCACAAATTTTAATCGTTCGTGTTTAATTTCAAACGGTGTCAAATCAATAAATAGGCAAAAATTAAATACCATTTGCACATTGTTGCTGATTTGTTAAATGAAACATTCGTTTTACGCTAAAAAAATAAACCAAACCACAGACTTTTCGTTGGAATTTGCACCAGCAAAACTGTAGGATACTTTCAGTTTCCCGTACTTTTTTGCTCAATTAATTACAAAAAACTCGGCAGACTATCGGTGGTATTCCATACCCACCAAAATAATCCACTAGAAAAGTGGCTAAACAATAGGAATATCACTAAGGATTGTCTTTCTCACAATATATTTCCTGTGAGAGACGGAAAGGACGCGGATCTGCTCCCTAAGCAGATTTCACTCAAAACAAAAAAGGACAGGACGTATCACCCGAACGCTAAATCCAGCAGATGCTGCTTGAAGTGTAGTGGGAATAACTGAGTGCAAACTCAGTGCTGTTGCGTCCTCAGAACTGGAAGGATGTATCTATGGTAGATAAAGCGCAGCGTTCGCGAGGTCTTTATACGCCTGAGCTAGAGCACGATGCTTGTGGCATCGGCTTTGTCGCTCACCTGAAAAATCGCAAATCTCATCAGGTGGTCACTCAAGCTTTGGACATGCTCGCACGCATGGAACACCGTGGCGGTCAGGGTTGTGACCCTTGCAGCGGTGACGGTGCGGGTATTTTGTTGCAAAAACCTCACGAATTTTTACTCGAAGAAGCCGTTAAGCTTGGCATTAAACTGCCTTCATTCGAAAAATATGGTGTGGGTGTAGTGTTGTTCCCGAAAGATGAACATAAACGTGCCCAATGCCGCGATATTCTAGAGCGTAATGCGAAACGCCTTGATCTGGATGTTATTGGCTATCGTGTTTTGCCAACCGACAACAGCATGTTAGGTGCCGATCCACTCAGCACTGAGCCACAATTTGAACACGTGTTCATTTCTGGTGGTCCGGGTATGCAGCAGGAAGAGCTGGAACGTAAGCTGTACGTGCTACGTAACTACACGGTTCGCGTCTGCCTTGAGAGCGTATCGAACATCGGCGATGATTTTTACATCAACTCGATGTCATACAAAACCTTGGTCTATAAGGGTCAGCTGACCACAGAGCAAGTACCGCAATACTTCCTCGATTTACAAAATCCAACCATGGTCACTGCACTGGCGCTGGTGCACTCGCGTTTTTCTACCAACACCTTCCCGAAATGGCGACTGGCCCAGCCTTTCCGCTACATCGCGCACAACGGTGAGATCAACACCGTTCGCGGTAACTTGAACTGGATGAAAGCGCGCGAAGCGATTTTACAATCCAAGCTCTTTACCCAAGCTGAAATCGACATGCTGCTGCCTATCTGCCAAGAAGGCGCATCCGACTCAGCCAACTTTGACATGGTACTCGAACTGCTGGTGCTTTCTGGTCGCAGCTTGCCTCACGCTCTGATGATGATGATCCCGGAAGCATGGCAAGAAAACAAAGCGATGGATCCAAAGCGCCGCGCCTTCTACCAATACCATGCCAACGTCATGGAACCATGGGACGGCCCAGCTTCTGTGTGCTTTACCGATGGGGTACAAGTCGGCGCAACGCTGGATCGTAACGGTCTGCGCCCATCTCGTTATACCGTGACCAAAGACGATTTCCTGATCATGGCTTCTGAATCTGGCGTAGTGGAAATTGATCCTGCCAATGTGGAATACCGTGGTCGTCTGCAACCGGGACGTATCTTTGTTGCTGACCTAGAGCAAGGCCGTATTATCTCTGATGAAGAAGTCAAAGACGGCATCGCTTCGGCACAACCTTATGAAAAATGGGTAGAAGAAAACCTACTCAGCTTGAAAAAGCTGCCGGATGCCGACAACGTACATAGCCAACCGTCGCCAGAGCGTCTACTTCATCGCCAACAAGCGTTTGGGGTGAGTAGCGAAGAGGTCAATGACATCATTCTGACCCTAGCACAAACGGGTTATGAGCCGCTCGGTTCGATGGGTGCAGACTGGCCTGTAGCCGTGCTGTCGCACCAATCTCAGCATCTTTCAAACTACTTTAAGCAGTTGTTTGCTCAGGTGACTAACCCTCCAATCGACCCGATCCGTGAACGCATGGTGATGTCGCTCAACACTTATATCGGCCGCGATCAAAACTTGCTGGCGGAAACACCAGCTCACTGCCGTAAGGTCGAGCTGGAATCACCAGTGATTTCTAACGCTGAGTTAGAAAAGCTTCGCGCGATTGATA
>JBOFIW010000584.1:0-1807 GCA_051650365.1 Vibrio sp.
TGATGGCATTTTCTGACATCACTTGTGGTTGCCATGACTCACGGTAATCACCATCTTCTTGACGATGACCGATAGGTGCACAGAAATGAACACCATCTACGGCACGCACTGTCAGCAGCGTGATCTCGTAATCAAAGTCGACAAAGCCTTCAACAATCACGCGGCCTGCACCACTGCGCCCGCCTTGCTGAGCGTACTGCCACGCGGCTTCAATTTGTTCTGGGGTGCGAATAACACTTTGTCCCTTGCCTGATGAGCTCATGACTGGCTTACAAACACAAGGTAGACCAATGGTTTCAACTGCTGCGGAAAAGCTTTCGTAGCTATCTGCGAATTGATAATGGGAAGTCGGTAGGCCCAACTCTTCCGCCGCGAGTCGACGAATGCCTTCACGGTTCATCGTCAGGCGAGTGGCATTCGCGGTAGGAACGACATTTAAGCCTTGTGCTTCTAACTCGACCAATTTGCTCGTGGCAATCGCTTCAATTTCGGGTACGACAAAATGAGGTTTTTCTAAATCAATGACTTGCTGCAATGTATCGGCATCAAGCATATCAAATACATGGCTGCGATGGGCGACCTGCATGGCAGGTGCATCGGCGTAACGATCACAGGCGATCACTTCAAGGCCAAGGCGTTGGCATTCAATTGCCACTTCTTTACCGAGTTCACCAGAGCCAAGCAAAAGTACTCGTGTTGCGTTATCCCGAGTTGCTGTCCCAAACATAGACAATCCTTATAGTAAATCAGTCAACATTAGCAAAAAACAGCGGCTATGATACTGGAACAAAGCAGAAAAGAAAACGTTTGCTTCCTGCTGTAACCAGTCAGATTGCCTCATGTTAGGGTCAAGTTGATGACAGTTTTGTGGAGAATGTCCATCACAGAGAAAGGGCGATAAAGAGCAAAATGGGTAGGCTCAATAAGCTGAAAAAATTGCCAAATAGCACCATAGCCGCAACCTGAGCCGGTTCTATGTGGTAGCGTTCGGCAAAGAGGTAGTTCATCACCGCAGGTGGCAACATGGTAAACAGAACCATCATTTGCAGTTGTAGAGGTGGCAGTGGAATGAAAAAGTAAATTACCGCAAACGCACAAGCGCCAGTAAGCAAAGATTGCACAGTAGAAATGATGCCCACTTTTAGGCCATCTAAGCGCAGATTAATCATCTGCGAGCCAAGTGAAAGCAACATTACAGGGACGGCGGCTTGCCCGAGTAAAGAGGTGGCGTTATACAGTGGCGGCCAGATGGATATACCGCTGAGGTTAAGAGCCATGGCAAGTAACGACGCCAGAAAAATAGGTGCACTCAACACGGTTTTTAACACGTTACCTTTACTCAGCATGGCGACGCCTAAGCTAATGTGCAGACACATTGAGACCACAAACAGCAACACGGCGGAGGGGAGTGCTGTTTCGCCAAAAGCATAGGTAAAAAGGGGAATCGCCAAATTGCCACTGTTGCGAAACATGTGTAGCGGAGCCCATGTTTTAAATGACCATCCGCCGAAACGACACACTCCTAGCATCAATACACCAGGTAACAATACAGCAATGAGAGCTGATATTAGTAGGGGAGTCTGCTGTGTATCCAGCGGCATGTTGACTAGTGAGGAAAACACCAACGCGGGAACGAAAGCATCCATATTGATGCGATTGATCGGGCGAAAATCGGGCTTTAGCCAGAGACCAATCAGGTAGCCAATCAACACCAAGCTGATGACAGGAAAAAGAATCGCGATAATTTGTTCAAACATAGCCCGATAGAGAGAAGTGTAAAACCCTCAAACTATCAGGCTTTGTTTAG
>JBOFIW010000585.1:0-1709 GCA_051650365.1 Vibrio sp.
CTTCCTCAATGGTGCGATAGCCGATCACCGGCAGGATCGGGCCAAAGATCTCTTGCTGCATCGCCAGCATGTCGCCACTCACCTCAGTCAGTAATTGAGGCAGCATCTGTCTTGCTTCTAACTCAACCGTTTTACCCACAACGGTATTAACTTTGGCACCTTTTTGCTGCGCATCATCCAGGTAATGCTGCAAGCGCTCAAACTGCGCTTGGTTAATAATTTGCGTGACATCCAAGCGGCCATTACGGATAAAGCGGCGCGCAAAACGCTGCAAATAAAGATCTACAAACGTGGCAACTTTCTCTTGCGGCAGCATCACATAATCTGGTGCAACACAGATTTGCCCTGCATTGGTGGTTTTGCCAAGCATAATGCTATCCACGCTGCGCGCGAGATCCGCATCGTCAGCGATGATCACCGGAGATTTACCGCCAAGCTCCAAAGTCACTGGGGTCAGGTTTTTCGCCGCCGCTTGTGCCACCAACTTCCCTACGGTGGTAGAGCCAGTAAAAAGAAGGTGATTGAAAGGCAGCGCACTGAATGCCGAAGCCATTTTGGCTTCCCCTTCCACACACACCGCCACATCCCCCAAAGAACGTATGATTCGCTCAAGCACTTGGTTGGTCTTCGGTGTGTATTCACTGAATTTGATCATCACTTGGTTGCCCGCCGCGATGGCGGTGATCAGTGGCGCTAAGCTAAGCAGAATAGGAAAATTCCACGGCACAATAATGCCTACAACACCCACGGGTTGGTACTGTACTTCAACGCGCGAGGGCAGAATCATCAAACCAGCATGACGGCTTTTCGGTTTCATCCAACCTTTCAGGTGCTTGAGGGTATAGTTGAGGTGGTTGACGGAAGGCAGTAAATCGCACAATGAAGTATCAAAGCGGCTGCGAAAACCATAGTCCTCATTCATCGCCGCAATCAAGGCTTCTTGCTCTTCCAGCAAAGTGCGTTTTAACTGCACCAAACGCTGCTCACGGCGCGTTAAATTGGGATAAGGTTCATTGTTGTATTGCGTTTGCAAGCGAGCAAACTCAGCCTGCATCGCTTTAATCTCATCGCTGACAAGATCGGGTTTAGAGGAAACCACTGAGAGTTGGGTCATAAAACCTCCCGTTAAAAATGCGTAATCAGATCAGGATTTATCCCAAAACTGGTTTTGTGTTCTTCTATCACAAACTCACTGCGCGTTTGAATAACGCCCGGCAAAGTGCCCAGCTTTCCAGACATAAAGGCTTGGTAAGCTTTCATATCCTTCACCCGAACTTTAATCATGGTGTCAAAATCACCAGAGAGTGAATAACAGGCTTCAATTTCTGGCATATCGGCCACCGCTTTCGCAAAGCGATCAAAAATCGAAAAACTGCTCTGATCGAGCCGAATATGGATAAAGACCTGCACATCAAGCCCTAACTTCTCAGGATTCAATTCCGCGTGATAGCCTTTGATGTATCCTTCTTTTTCCAGCCGTTTTACCCGTTCAGAGCAAGGCGAAGTAGTTAAGTTGACGAGTTTTGCCAATTCGACCACTGGCAAACGACCTTTGTTGTGCAGAATCCGTAGAATTTGCACATCCACCCGATCCAGATTCATAACATTGCATCCTGTAATGATTCATCGCCAATAAAATACTGGCATCTGCAAGCGTGCCGAAATGTCATGCGATAAGCTGTGATAAACATCACGCGAAAAAAAGGGCA
>JBOFIW010000586.1:0-4308 GCA_051650365.1 Vibrio sp.
GGTTCAATACCAAAGCTGTCCATCGCATCCAAAGCACCAACGCCAATCACCACCACACGTTGTGGCTTCTGTTCTAGCGTTGTTTTCCCTAAACGGTGTTCAATCGTGACCGTTTCGGCTTGTACTGCAAACGAAGCCAGCAATCCTAAAGTAGCCCAATGAAAAAGAGGTTTCATATTTTCCTTCCGACCATAGTCAAATAAATACAAAGCGAATAATTTTGATACTTATTCTCATTAATTATCGGTACTATAATCAAAACCATCGTGACAATGCAACCGTTGAGAAATGAGAGAAACAACAAAACCCTAGCCAATTCAGATGAATGGCCAGAGTTTGTACAATTAAATGTGTAGGAAAGGTTTTAAATGGTGTATTGCTGGCAATCAGAGCCGAAAACATGGGTAATGGTTTGTGGTTCAACCAATTGCCAATTTGGACAGGCATCCAGTGGTTCAGACGCCAGAATAATGCCATCCTGCCACGGTTTTTGGTAAACCGTTGGTGGTTGACCATCGGTGCTATAACGCACTAGCCAAAACTGCTCTCCATCCGAAATGCAGATCGAAGCTTTAAACGGCGACACCACACCTTTTGAGCTCTGCAAATCCTCGATCTCCCCAACGGTTAAGCGAATCGCTTCAATTGGGCTACGCTCCAAGCCGTGTTTGAGCATCAATAAAAAGATCAACTCGCTGTCTGTTGTCCCCGTACGGCGGATGTAGAGATGCTCCGGCAGTGACCGTTCCAGTTCATATTTCACCGCACAATAATCACCAATCTGACCGTTGTGTAAAAACATCCAATGGTTATAGATAAAAGGGTGACAATTCGAGCGGGAGACTTGCGTGCCCGTAGAAGAACGAACATGAGCCATAAAACGATGTGAGCGAATATGATGTGCTAGTGAGCGTAGATTCTCATCACCCCACGCGGGCAACACTTCGTGAAAACGCCCCGGTGTGCTGCGTTCTGTGTACCAACCTAACCCAAAACCATCCGCGTTAACACGAGTGACCGCTTTGCGCGCTTCCAAACTTTGATGAACTAATGAATGTTCTGGTTGATAAACTAACTGCTCTAAATAGATGGGGCTTCCTTGATAAGCCAACCAGCGGCACATAACCACGTCCTGTAAAAAATACTACTGATTTCAATAAAGCATGTTTAGTTACAGTGCGCAATACGGGAGAAAAAATATTCCCTGAATTCAAACGCTACAAGGTTTATACGTCGATTTCTCTACCAAGTTAGAGCGTTCCCTTTATGATAAAACACCACACAAATGATGCGTTCTTCCCAATCGTATGAGTGCTTTTTCCAGCGCTGAACCTACTCCTCATTCCGGTGATATAAGAGTGCTCACTCATTATTGAAGCAAGATCAAATTTCTGATTATTGAATTTAACCCAATAACTTAAAAATATTTAGCATATTACCAATTTTCAAATAACCATTAATGATAGCCATTATCCGATACTGTTCAGTATTTACATAATCAGAATAACGCTTATAGCATTTTATATCGACATAGATATCATTATTAATGTTAAATAGGCGAATATTTAATTATCTTATTTATAATTAATAACTTATTCATCCTTGTTTACCAAATCTGTTGTAAATGTGATTTCATTTCAAAGCTTAAATTATTCACACTTGCTATGAATTTACGACAATCATAAATTGTTACAAATGTTTTACATATGGATATGTATTATGCGTCGTTTATTCTGGCTCTTGGCGGCATGCCAATCGAGCATGCTATTTGCCAATGTTCCCCCTAATGATGAAAAGCTGATTGAATCCCTTATTGAGCAAGGTGTTATCTGTAATGGCCTTTCTTATGAACAACAGCAAAAAGCCCTTTCTCTTTATCTACAACAGAAGTTCAGCAAGAAGAACATTAATACACCTTCGAATGAAACGCCGTCCTCAATTAATGAGGAAAATACAAATAACGAATTAAAACAACACTGTATTAATCCAGATACGGAGTAAGCTCACCCTAATTGGTTAACTGAATTAATTCGGTTAGCTATGTCACACCTTAAATAAGGAAATATTAAGGAAATAAAATGAAAATAATCAGAAAAACGCTATTAGCTGCCGCTGTAGCGACCTGTTTCAGTAGTGGTTTATATGCTCAAACACCCGTTGACTTAGGCGTAGTGAATGAGGACAAATTAATTGAAATGTTAGTTCGCACTGGGCAAATTCCAGCGGATGCTTCTGACAGTGATAAACGGATTGCGTTAGAGCAATATTTGGACAACAAAATTCGCTCAGGCTTTAAAGGCGATGCACAATTTGGCAAGAAAGCACTTGAGAAGCGAGCCAAAGTTCTCAAAGTGATTGATAAACAAAAAGGCCCGCACAAAGCACGCGTGTTCGCCTTGGATGTAAGCCAAAAACGCACTGATAAAGTGTTGGCTTTGTTGATTGATTTCCCAGACTTACCATGGGATGACAACCGCCTCACTAAAGAGCATACCGAAATGCTCTACGATCGCTATGAGCCTTCCCACTATCAAGACTTACTGTTTTCCGATAAAGGTTACACTGGTCCCAACGGTGAAAACTTCATTTCGATGCGCCAGTACTATGAAAGTGAATCGGGTGACAGTTATAGCGTTTCAGGTCAAGCCGCTGGTTGGTATCGTGCGTCAAAAAATGCAGCCTACTATGGGGGCAATTCACCCACGACAAACAACGATCAACACGCCCAAGAGTTAGTGCGTGAAGCTCTCGACCAGTTAGCACGCGACCCTAATATCAACCTTGCTGATTACGACATCGAAGATCGTTACGACTACAACGGTAACGGTAACTTCCGTGAACCTGATGGGGTGATTGATCACTTGATGATTTTCCATGCATCGGTCGGTGAAGAGGCCGGCGGAGGCGTGTTAGGGGCGGATGCGATTTGGTCACACCGCTATAACCTCGGCCGATACCATGTACTCCAAGGTACTCAAAGTAATGTTCCTGGACGCTTTGGCGGGCAATACGCCGCGTTTGATTACACCATCCAACCGATTGATGCGGCAGCTGGGGTTTGTGCCCACGAATATGGCCATGACTTAGGCCTACCCGATGAGTACGACACCCAATACACAGGCGCTGGTGAACCGGTATCCTACTGGTCAATCATGTCTTCCGGTAGCTGGGCAGGTAAAATTGGCGGAACACAGCCCACCGCATTCAGTTCTTGGTCAAAGCAGTTTTTACAAAACGCGATCGGCGGTCGCTGGATTAACCATGAACAACTATCGATCGATGAACTGGAAACCAAACCTCGGGTAATGACGCTGTTCCAAACCACGGACAACACCCGCCCCAACATGGTGAAAGTTACTCTGCCGCTCAAACGTGTTGAGGGGATAAAACCCGCGGAAGGCGAGTTTTCTTTCTATTCCAATCGTGGCGATGATTTGAAAAACCGCATGAGCCGTCAGCTAACGATCCCTGCCGGTAGCAACGCGATACTGCGCTTTAAGGCATGGTTCCAGATTGAGCAAGATTACGACTATGCCCGCGTGCTGATTAACGGCCAACAAATTGCAGGCAACATCACCACCATGGACGATCCGTACAATACCGGTTTAGTGCCTGCCATTTCCGGTGACTCTGCTGGTTGGGTGGATGCGCAGTTTGATCTTTCCGCATGGGCAGGACAAACCGTTGAACTAGCATTTGATTACGTAACCGATGGCGGCCTCGCCATGGAAGGTCTGTATGTGGATGACCTACGTCTTGATGTGGATGGTAGCGAAAGTCTGATTGATAACGCTGAAGGTGAATCCAGCTTTACGTTCAATGGTTTTACCAAAAACGGCGGCTTCCATGAAGCTAACCATTACTACTTGCTGCAATGGCGTAGCCACAATGACGTTGACCAAGGTTTAGCAAATTTGAAACGCTTTGGGCAATTAATGTCGTTCGAACCGGGCTTATTGGTGTGGTATGTGGATGAATCCTACGCAGATAACTGGGTTGGCAAACATCCCGGAGAAGGCTGGCTAGGCGTTGTCGATGCCGACCAAAATGCCTTGGTGTGGTCAAAAACGGGTGAAGCCGCGCAAACTCGCTTCCAAGTACGTGATGCTGCTTTCTCACTGTTTGATCAAGCGCCACTGAAACTGGTCACTACCGATGGCAATACACTTGAAGATGTTAACTTAACGAGTAACGCTTCCTTCTCAGATGATCAAGATTACAGCTCACCACAAGCGCCAGATTCTGGCCGCAAAGTGATGCCATTTGGCTTGAAGATCGATTTACTCTCACAAAGTAAAGAGAATGAAT
>JBOFIW010000587.1:0-3881 GCA_051650365.1 Vibrio sp.
GAGGTCAATATCATCATCGGGTTCGACGACGTCTAAGTGCAACATACCCATTTTTTTGACCAGATTGAGTGCTTTAATCGGGACTAGAATTTGTGGATCGGTGAATTGGTACTCTGTGGCATCGTGATTGAGCTGGTTACGCAGTTTGATGAGCTGCTCAATATCATGGAAGGCTTCATCCGGGATAACGCCGAGGCCGAATAAAAGCTTCAGGCGCACGGCAAGATCGCCCAGTGGGCCTGTGTCGTGTAATAGCGGTTCTACCACGGATTTCACTGCAAAGTTGTCTTTACGGAAAATACGTTGCATCAGTGCATCAATGGCTTCGGTCAGCACATCAACCGTTGTAATGAAGAATCCTCGTACCGTGTGGGTCTGATTCAAGCGCTCCAGAATGTCGGATTCGTTAATTTTTTCTGCCATAAACTGATCTGTTGTTGGGTTAAGTCGAGAGCGAGTAACGGCTCTCGACATTTTAAGGCTTCCGATAACATTGTTTTTTCAAACAGTTATCCTGAGGCTTCAATCCATTTGTTGATAGAGTGCTTCAATCTGCTGCGCTTCAACACTGTCTGCTGCCAACCCTGTGTAGCGAGCCAGTGTAGAGCAAACCCCTTCCTTTTCAATGCTTTGCTGCAGTTCCACTGCTTGTGGATCACTGTCATTACGGTATTTCAGTGCGGCTGCGATGCCTTTCAATAACATGCCGTTTGGCAGACCATACTCGATTGTACCGAGTAACGGTTTGATTAATCTATCATTTATGCCAAGTTTTCTTAGCGGCTGACGACCAACGCGATCCACTTCATCCACCAGATAAGGATTGGCAAAGCGGGTAAGGATTTTTTCGATATAGGCGCTGTGCAGTGCGCGATTAAAATCATAACGGCGGATCAGCACTTCGCCGCTCTCCTGCATCGCTTGTTTCACCTGTGCTTGAATGCTTGGATCTTCAATGGCCTCACGAATGGTGCGGTGCCCTTTCAAACAGCCCAAATAAGCGGTAACGCAGTGACCCGTATTCAGGGTAAACAGTTTACGCTCGACAAACGCCATCAGGTTATCGGTTTTCTCCATCCCCTCAATCTGTGGGATCTCGCCTTTAAACTGCTGCTCATCAACAATCCATTCACTAAAGCTTTCTACTGTCACTTCCAGCGGATCATCGTTGGCGGCTTGCAGAGGAGGAACAATGCGATCAACCGCGGAATCCACAAACCCTACTAAAGCATCGGCTTGTTGTTGCTCGTTGGTGGTGAGGAATTGATACACCTGCTGTTTTAGGTGGGTGGTACCGCGCACCATATTTTCACAGGCGATGATGTTGAGTGGTTGAGTATTGCCAGCAGCAAAGCGAGCGCTCAAACCCTTGGCTATGGTTTTAGCAATAATATCGAGCACTGTTGGCCCCACCGCCGTGGTGACCAAGTCGGTTTTGATAATCTGCTCGATCAAGGCTTCACTGGCACTGTTAACCGCAGTGACGTGGCTAACGGTCTCCATTTTGCACTCGTTACCCACTACTTTGACTGTGTATTCTTGCTGATGGCTCAACTGATCCACTAAAGGTTCGTTAACATCCGCGAAGGTGACGGCGATATCGGCATCCGCCAGAAGTTTACCAATAAAACCGCGGCCAATGTTGCCTGCACCAAAATGAACTGCATTCTTTTTCATCTTTACCTACCTAAATTTTGAATGTTTCTTTGATTGCCAGAGGTGAGGTCAGCCACATAGGGGGCGTTGCTGACCTCGTTTTGCCTCAGGAGCAAAAACGTTATGCTGCTTGGCTGGTGGCCAAAATACTCAGTACATCACTCACGTCCTTGGTTGAGGTGAGTTTGTCGATAGCACTTGGATCATCAAGAGCATTGGTAATGGTGGTAATGACTTGAATATGCTCGTCATTTTTGGCTGCAATGCCGATGACTAGCTTGGCAACATCGTCGCTGTCTTCGCTAAAGGCGACGCCTTGTGGATATTGGCAAATCACGATGCCAGTTTTGATCACGCGATCTTTGGCATCCACAGTGCCGTGAGGCACCGCGATGGATTCACCGAGATAGGTCGAAACCAGCTTTTCGCGTTCAAACATGGCATCGACATATTCTGGGTGCACATAACCCAATTCGACCAATTTGTTACCCGCGAAGCGAATGGCCTCCTCTTTATTTTTGGCATTTAGACCAAGGTGAATGTTCTCTTTTTGCAGTTGGAATACGCTTGGCTGCTGCACTTCATAGCTGTCATCGTTAGCGGCCAAAATCGAAGGCTTGATCAACTGGCTATCGTTGGCCGCTTGGCGCTTTGCGGCGAGAAGCTGCGTGACCAGTTGGCTATACAGTGAGTTGTCTAAGAAGTTATTAAGTGAAATGTGCTCGGCTTGTGGTGCATGTTTGCGTGCACGATCCGTCAAATCTTGGTGGGTGATAACGATATCCACATCCGCAGGGAGTGAGTTAATCGCCATATTGGTCACTTTGACGGACAAGCTCATTTCCTGAACTTTTTTACGCAGCATACTTGCACCCATGGCACTGGAACCCATGCCCGCATCACAGGCCACGATGATGCTTTGCACATTCGCCATGTCGATTTTTTTGCTTTGGGTGGCTACCGGTGCCGCTTGACCTTTCGAACCTGCTTTCATCTCGTGCATTTTGGAGGTGGCTTTCACCAACGCATCTTTATCACCATCCTGTTCGGTTGAGGTTTGCGCTTTCATCAGCAAGGCAGCAACGGTGAAGGAAACGGCAGTGGCGGCGAAAATAGAACACAGCACACCTAAGATTGACCCTTTATTGGTCATCAACAAGATTGCGAAAATGGAACCCGGTGAGGCGGGAGAAACCAATCCGGCATTGAATACTGTCAGGGTAAACACGCCAGCCATACCGCCCGCAATCGCTGCTAAAATCAGGCGTGGGTTCATCAAGATGTAAGGGAAGTAGATCTCGTGAATACCACCGAAGAAGTGGATGATGCTTGCACCGCCAGCGGTTTGGCGAGCGGTACCTTTACCAAACACCATGTACGCCAGCAAAATGCCAAGGCCTGGGCCCGGGTTGGCTTCAATCAGGAAGAAAATAGACTGGCCAGTTTCATTCGCTTGTTGGATACCCAGCGGAGAGAAAATACCGTGGTTAATCGCGTTGTTGAGGAACAGGATTTTGGCTGGTTCAACAAAGATTGAAGTCAAAGGGAGTAAGTGAGCGGTCACAAGGAAGTTAACCCCAGCCGCTAATGCGCCTGACAACACCTTCACGAATGGGCCGATCAGGAAGAAAGCAATGATGGCACACAGCATACCGATAATGCCGGCTGAGAAGTTGTTCACCAGCATTTCAAAGCCGCTGCGCACCTTGCCATCGACTTTGTTATCGAAAGTTTTGATTGCCCAGCCACCCATAGGCCCTACGATCATCGCGCCCATAAACATCGGGATGTCCGTGCCAACAATCACGCCCATAGTGGTGATTGCACCTACCACAGCACCACGTTCACCGCCGACCAGTTTACCGCCGGTGTAACCGATCAAAAGCGGCAGTAAATACGTAATCATAGGGCCAACCAAAGAGGCTAACGTCTCATTGGGTACCCAACCTGTTGGAATAAAAAGCGCGGTAATAAAGCCCCACGCAATAAAAGCGCCGATATTCGGCATGACCATGTTTGATAAGAAGCGGCCAAAATTTTGTATCTTGACCTTGGCGTCTGATGATATCATCGCGTCCCCCGTTGGATGTTCTGCTTGAATTTAATCGTAGTAACGGTTCGGCAAAAAACCGTTGATTGCTTAGTACACAATCACTCTACCACACAAATTTCGAACAGAATCCCCAACGGGTTTTTTGTGATCATTGTTATAAAAATGTGCTTAG
>JBOFIW010000588.1:0-3045 GCA_051650365.1 Vibrio sp.
AAGAGTCGAGTGAGTGAAGTGCCTAATTTAAGTTCATCATAATCAGAGTCAAAAGGCAGATCAGAACCACATCCCGTCAGAATACGCTGTGTCAGTACCTGGCGTGAGTGATTTAAAATAGCATAAGAATTATGACTAAGATTTGACTGTGAACTGGGTATTGCTGGCTGCGGGGCGGGGCTCAAAAGCCAATCGTAATCAAGAGTCGGATTTCCCGAAAAGCCAGTGTCTGGACATAAGGTGCTCGTTTCACTCTCTAGCGCATAGGCCAAAACCTGCGAAGGTAGCACCATCGCAAGTAAAGCAAACCAACACTGGATCAGGACACGTAAGTACATGACTTATGTTCTCAACTCTTAGATAAGTGAGCAGTGTAGGCCGATGCTTAGTGAAGCTCAAGCGGAAAAATGTGATCTAACGATAGAAAATTTTGCCCGTTTGCACGTTAAGGTAGATCTTGTTTGTCTGACTCAATCCACCGCAGTAGATAAAATAAACGGGCTGTTCACCAAAAGTGAGTGAGCGAACCCAACCGCCCAACTCTTCAAAATCTTTGGGTGAGCAACTTCCCTCTTTTAATAGAGTATCGGTCGTACTCAGGAATTTTTCTTGATGTAAAAGAAAATCATCTGAACTTTCAATGTATCCTATCAACGTTTTCGTGCGTTCTTCAGGCGTGATCACTGGAGGCTCAACGGTTAATCCTTCTAGGGGGATCCATTCTGCAACTTCAGGGCCGCCATCCTCATAGACAAAATATTCCGAAATTCGCCCCCAACCTGCTTTTTTTTCTAATAAATGGACTTTATCACCACGATAGAGCTGCTTATCGACATCAGGGAAAGTATTCAGATCCGGAGTATCTCGGATACTCAAAGTCGAGGCATCCACGTAGAAATCCATCACTTCTGGTTTTGCTGCAACAGCGGTAGTTGGGGTAAAAGATTCAGCTAGAGTTGTATTTTCGGTAGTAAGTTTATCCTTTTCTGCTTCTGCATCCATCTGTGGTTTGAAGTAAAACAGATAGTAGCCTGCTCCTGCTCCTCCCAATCCCAACAGTAATACAAGTAGCATGAGTATTTTTTTCATTTTCCTGCTCACAAAATTCTAAAGACAATCCACTCCACTTGAAAATGCGATCGACTTTGTTTTTCTTTTAATATAGCGGGAAATTTGAGCAACACTTGACCATCAATCACTCAGTTAACTCATTTATTTGAAGCAATAACACACTTGTCGGAAAGGCAGACAGCAAAGGAGCAGATTAAGCCGCTAGCGCCACAAACAAAGTACAACAAACTTGTAATTTACAATGTAAATAACTTCGTCTCTCTGCTTGCCTAAAATTCAAGCGGAAAAGGCTTTGTTGAAATATGAAGCATGACCGAGTGCACGGAATTTATATTTGGGAGCGAAGTCTCATTTAAAAACTGATATTTTATGCACTCGATTACTTATAACGATAATTATGTATACCTCCGTCTGTAAATACATCACTCAATTTGCCATTGTGGCTTTTGTGCTTGGTTTTATTCCAGCTCTATACTTCATCAATACGGCAAGCAAGCTCGAAACACAAGCTGTCAGCCAAGTGGAAAAACAAACACGATTACAACTTGAGTTTAGTAAACATGATTTACAACAGGTGTTACAAAAAGCTCACCAATCGACTCAGGTATTGGCTCAGAGTGACATATTACTTGCAGCAGCAAATACACTAAACACCATCAACCTCGATCAATTAAAGACCTTGTGGGATGTCACTCTACGTTCCCAAGCCATTTTTTCTTCATTTCAATTAATTGATCAGCAAGGAAGAGAACAGCTCAAAGCGATTTATGACGGCGATAGCGTGGTGTTTGTGGAGTTAGCACAAACCACTAGTACTTTTAGTCAAGAGGTTCTTGCTAAATTCCTTCATCTACCTATTGACTATGTCTGGGCAAGTGAATTATCAATGAACCAAGAAGATCCTTCAGGTGCATTTCCCTCTTTCCGTTTTGCTACAGGTATACAATATCAAAGGCAAACCTATGGCTATCTTGTTGTCACGCTCAAGCTACAATCTCTCTATCAACGACTCTCATTTATCTATGATAAATTCGACTCGCCTGATGTGATGAATTCAGTCGGAGAGGTTTTGCTTTCTGATTCATCTCGAAATCAAGCCCATCAGAAGACATATCTACCGCGTTTCTCCGAACAGCACCCTGCCCTTTGGCAAAAAATTCTCACAAAACAACAAGGGTTTGCCCTTTCAAACCAGACTTGGTTTAGTTATACCACCGTCGATCTGAGTTCACTTTTATCTGACATTAAACCTTTGGTGCTGATCCTAAAAGTCAATAAAGAGCTGATTGATGAAACGTATGCTCACGACTATTGGTCACTGCTCACACAAGCAGTGACAGTATTATCTCTGCTCAGCATTATTGCTGCTGGTTTCGCCGCATGGAATATCAATCATTTAAAGAATAGTCTCGACAGTAAATTGGCGCGTGCAGCAATGGATGGAATGTCCGCAGTTGTGATCACAAACAAGAATAACCGCATTATCAAGGTCAATAATGAGTTCACCCGCCTTAGCGGTTACACCTTTGATGAAGTAAAGGGTAAACAGCCCTCAATATTTTCGTCAGGTCTGCACAAAACTGAATTCTATTTGAACATGTGGCGTGCATTACAAAATGTAGGAGTATGGGAAGGCGAAGTGATCAACAGACGTAAAGATGGTCAAAGCATCACTGAAATTCTACGCATTCAAAGTATCCGGGATGAAAAGAATGTTATCCAGTTTTATGTAGCTTCTTTTGTGGATATTTCTCACCATAAGGCATTGGAAAATCGCCTGCGCGAGTTAAGCGAAAAGGACGCCTTAACCGATTTGTGGAATCGGCGTAAATTTGATCAAACAATTCATTCAGAATGCGCGAAAGTTCGTCGTTATCCGAATTTAGTACAAAGTTGTTTTGCGATTGTTGATATTGACCACTTTAAGCACATTAACGATAAACAGGGGCATGATGAGGGGGATCAAGTCTTAAG
>JBOFIW010000589.1:0-3006 GCA_051650365.1 Vibrio sp.
ATGTTCTGCTTGAATTTAATCGTAGTAACGGTTCGGCAAAAAACCGTTGATTGCTTAGTACACAATCACTCTACCACACAAATTTCGAACAGAATCCCCAACGGGTTTTTTGTGATCATTGTTATAAAAATGTGCTTAGCATTCAGATTTTTTAGTGATCTATTTCAACTATTTGCCATGTAAATTTAATACACTTTTTTCAATTTTATTTTGTCAATCATTTTAAAGTGATCAATGTCTCAAATTTATATTTTTAATTTCTATAAATTAAGTGATTTGCTTCACGTTTTATGAATGTTTGTCGTTAAAAAGTAAAACAATTGATGATTAAGATCACGTTTTTGTTTTCTTGGCACGCCGTAATCTGCATTTCTCCTTTCATTATTGTTTGATTTGTAATTAAGCTACGAAATCCGTCATGTTTTCTGCCTATAAGCGTAATTAACGTGTGGGTAAGATACCTAATTCACAAAATGCGCAATAAGGTTGTGAATGGGCTTCAATGACCTTATGCAAAAGGTTTAGATGGGGGGAGTTCCTTGCTATCATCCGCCCCACTTTGCCGTCCAGATGAAGAAATAAAGCAGTATGAAAGAAAGAGTGATTGTCTCGGTTTCCTCGATTCATGGAACCCAGCATTTTCATTTGGATAGAGTGTTTCGCTTCGCTCTCAAGAGCTTGGGTTACATCACCTTGGTGGGGGTGTTTGCCACGGGGGGCGTAATTTATTATCTGAAGAACCAAGTCGATTTTGCCAAACTCAAACAGCAAGAGTTGGAAAGTCAGTCAATGTCCTTACTGGAAGAGGTTGCTTCACTTAGTGAGCTAAAAGAAAGTCTTGAAAGTGACTTAGCGGTACGCGAAGAGAAAATTCAGATCGTTTCCGATCGCCTCGGTGATTTGGAAAAAGTGCTTGGCGTGGATGAAACGGGCGCTGAATTAGAATCTCGTTTAGATGCCGCCGCGATTACGTCCTCAGTGCGAACTATGATGTTGACACAAATTCCAAGCGGTTCCCCTGTTCCAAGCGCACGGATCTCTTCCGGTTACGGTAAGCGGATTCATCCGGTGACCAAGCAAGCTAAATTGCACCGTGGTCAGGATTTTGCGGTCAACATAGGGACCCCAATTTATGCCCCGGCTGACGGCGTTGTAGAAGTGACTCGCGCCAGCAAAGTGGGTTCAGGGAATTTTATTCGCTTGTTGCATGCGTATGGGTTCAGCAGTTCGTATTCACATTTGCAGAAATTTGCCGTGAAAAGTGGTGAGTTTGTGCAAAAAGGCGACTTGTTGGGCTATTCCGGTAACAGCGGGCTTTCATCCGGCCCGCACTTACATTACGAAATCCGTTTTATTGGTCGATCATTAGACCCTCGACCTTTTGTCGATTGGGGAGTCAATGATTTTGAAACCATATTCACTAAAGTAAGAGGTATTCGATGGGAATCTTTAGTAAACAAAGTCGAGCAAAGAGTCAGCTCTCAGCTACAACTCTCATCGCAAAAGGTAGCCACATCTCCGGAGAGCTGAAAGTGGAAAGCAGCATTCAGGTTGATGGCCTAGTAGAAGGCGAACTGCATGTTGATAAAACACTGGTGATCAGCGAAAGCGGTGTGGTTCGTGGCGAAATCTTTGCTGACCATCTGATCATTAATGGTCTGTTTGAGGGTACTGGTCACGCCGGAAAAATTGAGATCCTCAACAAAGGTCGTGTCAATGGTACTCTGTTCAGCGATGATCTCAGTATTGAACAAGGTGGCCGTTTTACGGGCAATACCCACCCTTCACCAGAGCATCAAGTGGTTGATTTTAAAGATGCCAAAGCTGCGGCTGAAGGTTAACTTAACGCTCAGTAAACAATAAAAGAGAGGCAGTAGCCTCTCTTTGTTTTTGTAAAAATGCATGTGCTTAAAGCGAGTTATAAGCTGGTTTGATGCTCAGCAATCAGTAATGACATCTGCTCATCAGCTCGCTCTTGCGCGCTCGCAAACTCTTCGCCAGCCGCAAACGGCGTTACCACCTCGTAGTAGCACTTGAGCTTAGGCTCAGTACCCGATGGGCGCACAATGACGCGAGCGCCACCGTCCAGATGGTAAATGAGCACATCACTGGTTGGCAGGGTAATCGCTTCGGTTTTGCCATCGGCAAAGGTGCGGCGTGCCAGTTTAAAATCTTCCACGATAAGCACTTTACGTCCTGCAATTTCTGTTGGTGGCGTGGCACGCAATTTATCGCCCACCGGTGGCGAGTTCGGAGCCAGCGCAATGCTGCGCTGCGCATTCACGTGCAGACCATGCTGGCGATACAGCGCTTCAAGCTGATCCCATACCGTTTTGCCTTGTGCATTAAGCTCTGCCGCCAGTTGAGCAAACGCGACCAGGGCAGAAAGGCCATCCTTATCCCACACTGTGCTACCAATGGTGTATCCCAAGGCTTCTTCATAAGCGAACAGGAATTGGTGCTGCTCGGTTTGTTCTTGCATCGCCACGTTGGTCAACCATTTAAAACCGGTTAGGGTTTGGTAATAACGCGCGCCATGAACTGCGGCGATTTTGCTGAGCAAGCTGGAAGAAACGATGGTGTTGCCGACCAGTTGGCGACGAGCATCGGTTTGCGAGAGCAGATAGTGACCAAACAGTGAGCCGACTTGATCGCCGGTCAGCATTTGATATTCACCATCGGCTTTACGCGCAGCAACCGCAAAGCGATCCGCATCGGGGTCATTAGCACAAGCAAGCTGAACGCCGACTTTTTTGGCTAGTGCCATCACCATATCCATCGCGCCCGCTTCTTCAGGGTTCGGGAAGTTGACGGTTGGGAAAGTGCCATCCGGCTCACGCTGTTCCTTCACGCTGCTAACGTGAGTAAAACCGGCATCGGCGAGTAAGGTTTCTGCCATATTAGCACCCACACCATGCATCGCGGTGTAAGCCAAGCTCAGCACTTGCGGCTTAGTGTGATGCTGCAACAGTGGGCTTGCACCAATGGTTTTACGGTAAGTTTGGT
>JBOFIW010000590.1:0-2942 GCA_051650365.1 Vibrio sp.
TCATAATTTTCGATTATTTAATGGCTTTAATGACTTTCTCAGATAGATTGTGCTCAGGTTTACCATATTGCATCGCGCTAGTATCAATCACGATGTCATAACCTTCTTTCTCAGCTACTTTCTGCACTGCATCTTGGATCACTTTAAACAGTTTTTGCTTTTCTTCCGCTTCACGGCGAGCGGATGCATCTTCCAAAGCTTGAGCTTTGATCTTGTACTTGCTGTCTAATTGACCAATTTCGATACGAAGTTTTTCAACTTCATCTTGCCCCATCAATTGACCATCACGTTTCAGCTTTTCAATTTTGGTTTTGGCGTCGGCCTGAATCGCTTTTAGTTCAGCAGCTTTATCTTTAAACTCTTCCTGCATTTTTTGCAGAACAACTTCACGCTGTGGTAAAGCTTGGAACACCTTCGCGGTATTGATATAACCAATTTTCTGCGCAGCTTCAGCAGCATTAGCAACTAATGATGAACTTAGGATAATCAGGCCAAGGCCTGCTGCTTTAATCATGTTTGTCAAAATATGTTCCTCTCCTAGAAGGTTTTTCCGATAGTGAAAGTGAAAAACTCTTCGTCATCACCTTCATAAATTTTAATTGGTTTAGCCAATGAGAAAACCAGAGGCCCCATTGGGGATACCCACTGCAGTGCAACGCCGTAGGATGAGCGATAATTGCTTGGATCCGAATAATCGTAGTAATACTGGTTGCCATACTCAGCACCACTAGAACGATAATCAAATTCAGTATCCCAAACGCTGGCCATATCATAGAAAATACTGGTTCGAATTTGGCTGCGCACTTCATCTGAAGCAAATGGCGTTGGAACAATCAATTCAACGCTAGCCAACGCAATCGCGTTACCACCAACAGAATCATCGGTGACGGTATCGGTACCGTTGTTTGAACCCGAGTAGTCACGGTACACCGCCTTAGGGCCTGCAGAGTTTGACCCAAATCCGCGCAATGTGGTAAAGCCCCCCGCATAGAAGTTCTCATAAAATGGGAGCAGATTATCTTTTCCATCGGTTTGTCCGTAACCGTTACCGTAACCTAAGCGACCACGTAGCAGCAAGGTAAACTCATGCCTCTTGGTCAGCGGGAAATACTGGCGTACATCATATTGCAACTTAAAATACTCCGCATCAGATCCTGGAGTAGTAAATTTAAAGTAAGCACGCTGATGGTTGCCCGATGTTGGGAAATAGCTGTTATTCAGATTATTTCTGGTCCATGACAAGTTGATATCGAAATCATTAGTCAATAAATTTCCTTCCGAGTCGATATTACTCGCTTGCGCAGTCAGAAAGTTCTCTACTTGTAAATAAGGTGTCAAATTTCCAAGTTTGTTATGGGTATAACCAACACCAAACTCAAAGCGGTTTAATTCATCGAATGGGAAACCCCAAGTTAAGCTAGTACCATAACTTTCATTTGTGTAGTCAACAATACCTGCTTCGGATGCTTCAAACTGGTTGTAGAATATCTTGCCACCAAGGCTGACACCGTCAAGATTCCAATATGGGTCACGATATTCTAAGGTTAGGTTTTTCTGATAATCGTTCATCATAGCGTTAACGCCGACTCGGTTACCACTACCCAAAAAGTTTTCTTCTTGTAAACCGACTTGGAAACTCACCCCTGACTCAGTACCGTACCCGATACCAAAGTTGACACTACCCGAATTGGCCTCTTTCACGCTGTAGACTAGGTCCACTTGATCTTCACTGCCAGGAACACGAACGGTCTGCACTTCCACCGTTTCAAAAAAGCCTAGACGATTAAGGCGAGTCTTCCCTGTATCGATGTCTTTAGAGTTAAGCCAACTGCCTTCCATCTGACGCATTTCACGACGCAGCACCTCATCTCGTGTACTGTTGTTGCCCACAAAGCGAATGTCACGCACATAAATGCGATTTCCAGCTTCCACATGAACAACTAAAGAAACTTGCTGCTTTTCATCGTCAAACTCAGGAAGAGTACGAACTTGCGGGTAAGCATAACCTGCTTCCCCAAGAATTTTCTTGATACTCTCTTCCATGCGCGTCACAGCTGAACCATTATACGCCTCACCAACCTCAAATGGGTTCAGTGCTTTAAACTCATTCTCTTTGCCTAACAACTCGCCTCGAAATTGCACTTGGCTCACAGTGTA
The DNA here is from genome assembly GCA_051650365.1 of Vibrio sp. GTDB lineage: Bacteria > Pseudomonadota > Gammaproteobacteria > Enterobacterales > Vibrionaceae > Vibrio. The sequence continues at coordinate 2,158 of JBOFIW010000590.1, forward strand.
GGACTCACCCTCATTAAGATTGAGAGTGATATAGACGCCCTTCTTATCAGGTGAAATCGCCACTTGGGTGCTATCGACTTGGAATTTCAGATACCCACGGTCCAAGTAATAAGAACGCAGGCCTTCAATATCACCAGCCAAGACTTGTTTTTGATACTTATCGTCAGCTAAAAAATTCCACCACGCGACATCTACATTCAGATTAAAGCGTGAGAGTAGCTCTTCATCGCTAAACACTTGGTTGCCGATAAAGTTGATTTGTTGAATTTTGGCTGAGACCCCTTCGGTAAAAACAAACTTCAGGTCAGCACGATTACGTGGCAATGGGGTCACAACAGCTTTTACGGTTGCGTTATATTTGCCTACGCTGTAGTAGAAATCTTCAAGGCTTTTTTCAATATTGCTTAACATGGTACGGTCGAGAGCCTCGCCAACACGAATATTGGACGCTTCGATACTCTGTTTAAGCTGCTCTTCTTTAATTGCCTTGTTGCCAGAAAATGACACACTCGCAATAGTAGGACGTTCGCTGACTTGAACGACCAAAACATTACCATCACGTAGCACTTTGACATTTTCAAAGTTTCCGGAGGCATAGAGCGCTTTGATAATGTTGGCTACATCTTGTGAATCAACACTATCCCCGACACGCACAGGCATTTTCAGCAATGCAGCGCCTAAAGCAACTCGCTGCAAACCTTGAATTTGAATATCCTGTACTACGAATTTTTCGGCACCATTCGCAGACACGCTAGTAGCGAGCAGTGTCGCGAGCAGAATTTGTT
>JBOFIW010000591.1:0-1376 GCA_051650365.1 Vibrio sp.
CAGCTAAGTCGAATAATGTGGTCCATACTATAACCTGATTGACGGCCTTGTCTAAGCAACAAAGTACGTCACCATGAGACAGCCATCATTTTCACAAATTCATAGCGCAGATGTCGACATATCAAGCTAACCCGATGTAATAAAAGCGATTGAAATAGAGCAGGGTCGAGCACCTCTTTTGCAATGAAGGCGTGATCCCCTCCACTCTCTGCGCCTTGAGTCATGTTTCCACGCGAGGAATGCGTTAAAATCTCGCAACAGCAATGTTAAGCAAATATAACAAGGATCAACTATGGGACAGAAAAACCACTTTGACGTCATTGTGATCGGTAGTGGTCCTGGTGGCGAAGGTGCCGCCATGGGGCTCACCAAAGGGGGAAAAAATGTCGCTATCATAGAAAAAGAGAGCAGTGTCGGCGGTGGTTGCACCCACTGGGGCACCATACCTTCTAAAGCCCTACGCCACGCGGTGAGCCGAATTATCGAATTCAATAGCAACCCGCTGTTTTGCAAAAACAACTCCAGCATTCACGCTACGTTTTCAACCATCTTAGGCCACGCCAAAAGTGTGATTGATAAACAGACTCGCCTGCGCCAAGGCTTCTACGACCGCAATCAATGCACGCTAATTTTTGGCGCCGCACACTTTATTGATGCTCATACCGTAGCGGTAAAAAAAGCCGATGGCAGCATAGATACTTACAGTGCCGATAAGTTTGTCATTGCCACAGGTTCACGCCCTTATCACCCGAAAGATGTCGATTTTGGTCACCCACGTATTTATGACAGCGACTCGATTCTGAACCTCGAACACGATCCTCGCCATATCATCATTTACGGCGCGGGCGTTATCGGCTGTGAATATGCCTCTATCTTCCGCGGTTTGGATGTAAAGACCGATTTAATCAACACACGAGATCGCCTACTGTCGTTTCTGGATAATGAAGTTTCCGATGCACTGTCCTACCACTTCTGGAATAGTGGTGTAGTGATTCGCAATGATGAAACTTATGAGAAAGTTGAGGGCACCAGTGATGGTGTGGTCATTCATCTTAAATCTGGCAAGAAAATGCGCGCGGATTGCTTGTTGTACGCTAACGGGCGCACCGGTAATACTGATAAGCTCAATTTAGAGTCGGTTGGCTTACAAGCCGATTCGCGAGGCCAGTTAGTCGTCAACGCCAATTATCAGACTCAAGTGGAACACATTTATGCCGTGGGTGATGTGATTGGATACCCAAGCCTCGCGAGTGCGGCATATGACCAAGGGCGATTCGTGGCTCAAGCCATTATTCATGGTCAAGCGGCTAACTTACTGACGGAAGACATCCCAACCGGCATCTACACCATCCCAGAGATCAGTTCTGTTGGCCGCA
>JBOFIW010000592.1:0-2445 GCA_051650365.1 Vibrio sp.
AATCGGAACTAATTTATTTCCAACTTACGAGATTATCAAATGAGAGTTGCCAATATAGACTCTCAATCATGAACGCACAAACTTCTTCTCGTTTTCGCCGCACCCCTATGCTACTTGCGATGATGATCATCGCGACAGGTCAAGTGGGTGTGAGCATTTATTTACCCTCACTGCCTCTGATTAGTCGCGACTTATTGGTGGATCAAGCGAGTGCACAGATGCTTGTCACTCTGTTTTTACTGGGCTTTGGTGGCTCTCAGTTGTTCTATGGTGCATTGTCTGATGCGATAGGACGACGCCCTACGTTTTTACTTGGTCAGGGGATTTATCTGCTTGGGACCCTTGTTTGCGTGATGATGGCCGATCATTTCCAAGCGCTTGAATATGGCCGTCTTTTACAAGGATTAGGGGCAGGAAGTGCTTCGGTGCTTGGGCGTAGCGTACTACGAGATAGCTACGATGGTTTTCACCTTACCAAGGCGCTTTCTTATCTTTCAATCACCGCCTCCATCATGCCGATTATCGCTCCTGTGTTAGGGGGATGGATGGCGTATCATTTGAGTTGGCAATCGGTGTTTATTTTTGTGCTGATCTATATTGGGGCGATTTTTACACTCGGTTTTTTTATTCTGCCGGAAACACTGCCTTATCCGAAGAGGCGCGTTCAGTGGCGTGGCATCGTGATGAATTATGCGAAACTACTGGCCAATCACCAAGTCACCAGCAGTGCGAGTTATAACTGGCTGAGCTATTTGGCCAGTTTAGTCACATTGTCGATTCTCCCCTTCTTGTTGCAAAAACAACTTGGTATGACGGCGGCAGATTATGGTTCTACGTTAATCATTCCTTCAGCCGGTTTACTGGTAGGAAGCCTTGTGGTGAATATGTTGACCTCTCGGTTTTCTGCGCGCCAGCTACTTGCCTGTGCGATTAGTTTGATGGTGTTTTCCGGCCTCTGGTTATTGCTTACTGAGTTTTCTGTTTTCAACCTTATTTGGGCATTTACTTGGCTCAGTATTGCACAGGGGATCTCTTTCCCACTGGCCACCACGTTGTTACTTTCGCCACATAAAGCACAAGCGGGTTCTGTTTCTGCACTTTCTGGTTCAATCCAAATGGGGATTGCCGGTTTACTGGGTGGCTATCTAGTTGAGCATTGGGTGACGAGCCAAATGGCCATGGGGGCGTTTTATCTTATGGTGAGTTTTACTATGCTGGCGGTGTTAATTGTGACTAAAAAAGCCTATGTACAAACAGGTGCAATGCAAGCTTCGGGGTGATCATCGTCGTTTATGTTAATGAGCTAAACTTTCTCCAAAGTAGGGTTGTTAATGCATAGCTTAAAGGTTTGGGTGGGGTGTGGCTATAGAGATTCGCTGACGCTTTAGCGCAGAAGTGTATATAATCAGCGCTCATTTTGACGGGGAAATATTTTCAACGGGGAACACCATGCAACAGAGCCAATTTGAAGCTTTAGTGAAACTTTTATGTGAGCAGCCGACTTTGCCGCAAGCGTTAGAACTACTGAAAAACAGTAAGGATGAAGCGATTGCTGATGCAGCGCAATCGCTTTCTGGTCAGTTTGCCTTGGCGGACGTGGAAGGTGAGCAACGTATTTACCATGTTACGACTGAAATGGATGAGCAGGGTGTAGAGCAAGAATACGTCGAACACATCATGAACGAAGGTGATGATGTCGTGAAGTTTGTGGCGTGGTTCTTTGAAGGTTTCTTCGATATCAAACAAAAAGAAATTTACCAAGCGGCAGGTAAAACCTACAAGCAGCCTAAGCGCAGTTAATTGGCTATTTTTCGCCCCGCCATGTTGCGGGGCGATTTTTTGGCTAATCAGTACATTGAGTTATTAAACTACACGTGTGTTTTCTAGTTCGACTACATTATCGGGAACGGCATGGGGATGGTCATTTAACCATTTTTCTAACGCGTCACAACCACCGATATATTGGCTATCCAACCAGATTTGTGGAACTGTGACTGGTGTTTTTTCGCCGATGATGGCTTTCACTTCTGGGATCATACGGTACAGTGCTGCACTTTCCTTTACGACATCGTGGTAACGATAGTCAATACCCGCATTATCCAACAATTGTTTAGCCTTTACACAGTAAGGACAAGTGGCTTTACCAAAGACAATATTGCCTTGCAATGTATCTTGTTTTACCCACTCTTTGATGATGGATTGCACAAGTACACCGCGGTTGAGCGCTTCACCTTGGCTGATCACTTTATCGGCAACCACAACGATAGGGGCATGCCATGCGCCTAGCTTTAAGGGCTCCCACCAGTAAGAAAGCCAATCTTTCACTTCCAATTCAATCGGAATTCCTGCCAACTCATTGGCGAAGGTATCGGCTAAAATATCCTTGGTCAGAGTGCATTCTCCACAAGGGATATTAACTTTAAATGGGCCAAAACTGCCGGCCCA
>JBOFIW010000593.1:0-3498 GCA_051650365.1 Vibrio sp.
GCGTTGCCCAGCTCAGTCGGCAATGGGTAGTGATTAACGATAACGTCGGTGGGAAGCCGAGCGATAAGGGACGATAATGTGAGATTCTTTATCACGGGCAATCGCAGCTCCTGTGTATTGAGCGCCACTTTCAGCGCCATTATTCAGACCAAGTAAAGAATTGATTAACGCGATGGCTTCCTCTTTGCGATCGTCAAAATCAAACTCGCTGATTTCACCCAACTCATAGATAGCCATTTGAGTCATGGCTTCAGTCAGCACTTCTTTATCATCATCGCTGTAGAGTCGGATCAGTGCATTTTTTTGACCAAGGTAGGCATAGCACCAACGGGCGGAAGATTGGCAGGCAGTCTGAGCATTTCTGTCGTCGTTGTAAGTTAAGGACTCATAGATTTGCCCATCCAGAGAGTCAGCAACTCCCTGGATGGTGACCATCGCTCTTAACTGAGTAAGGGTAATAGCCATTAATCGTTCCTTACGCCAGTGCGTTGTCTGCCCAACAAATGGCATCAACGATAACGGCTGGCAGAGGTTTAGACATGGTGTAGACATCGGCACCACTTGGGTCATCCACCTTCTTCACTTTTGAGAAGAAGGGTAATGCCTGAAGACCTGCGTCTAAATCATCTAGGGCTGCGTAGTAAAGATTGTGACCTGCATCGAGATCAATCATCACCATCTTGTCATCATCAACGGTTTTCACTCGAGTTTTGACACCGCCTACCATGGTTTCGTAAGAGCCGCTTTCGGAGTGGATAATATATCCCCCCACATTCACTTGGCTTTTACCGACTTTGACATCGAGCACATTCGATTTGTTTTGGCCTGCCAGTGTCACAATGCGAGCGAATAACGTCTTACCACATAGGGTTTCTACGTTAATGCCGTAGCCTTTTGCCTGAATGGCTTCATCCATTTCTTGCAGTGCGGTGTACACCATTTCAATCGTTGCGTCAGCAGCATTCAGTGCGGTCGCAAAGTGGTAGCGAAGAGTTTCGCCATAATCGACTTCAAATAATTCCATCGCGCCATCGGTGGTTTTCATGGGGTAAGCAATCTTACCTGTAAGCGATTGAGCACACAGCGCTTCGGTGGAGAACTCTATTTTTCGCATGACACCAAACTGGAGCATGTCAAAGAACTTTTGAATGTTCTGTAAGCCCAGCGCTTTCATGTTGTTCAGCTCTGCTGCTGAAATGTGTGATACGGTCGAGAACCCTTGAGGCTCAATAGCTTGTGTTTCTACATCATCACCGCCTAGCTGATAAGCCTTGGTGCCACGTCGCACAACAGGAATATTAGAAAGAGTCTCTTTCAATGCACTCCACGGAATACGTACACTTGGGTAAAAGATCGCTTGGCCAAACACCTTATTGCGGATACGCATGGGAACAGGCTTACGTTTTTTATAGTTATTGAGCAGCTCTGCCCACTCTTGAGGGGCCAACAAGCCACGTAAAATATCAATAATATCCATACTTCTTTCTCTTTATGACAGCCGCTCATTGAACGGCCGTGTGCATTAATCGGAGTGGTTACTTCTCTGAGCCTGACTCAGGCGCAGCGACATTGGGTTGTGGTGAGTCATCCGTTGATGGAGTGATATTGTCTGGCGATGCCTCTTCAATCACTAAGCCAAAACAGTCCTCAACGCGTGGGTAGTCTCCTTTTTTGGTAAAGGCCACTTGAATAGAGACGTCACCTTTACCCACGGGAGTGATAACGCCAGTCTTCTCATCCACAAGGGCCACAGAAGTGTCACTGGAGGAATACTTCACAACTTGCTCGTAGGGGTTGTTGATCCCCAAACTGAACTTGCCTTCGTTATCATCAGAACATATGAGCGTGGCGTAAGACACGGGTGCATCATCCACTTTCACAAAGCCAACGTGCTCAAGCTTTGAGTCATCTTTAAGGCTTTTATCCTGGATAGATTCAGAGGCCGCTTTCACCGCAGGTTGACCCAGTTGGTGATACGCATCGCCTTCACGTTTGAGGATTTGCAGCTTTGCAATGGCTTGCTCAATCAAATCGTTACGACGTGAGTGATGCAGCAAGGTGCGAGGATGTGCCCCCATCTGTACAAAAGCGTTGGACGCTTCACGCAGCGCTTTGGAAAACACACCATCTTGTTTGGCTTTTTGTTGTTCTAGCGGACTCATAGCCAGGCTCCTTCTGTGAACAGATGAGATAATGACAAGGTGAATTCATTGGAAGCGGAAAGCGCACTGCCATCGGCAAGCACAACGCGATCGCGAAGGTAAGCACCAAGACGAAGTGTAGAAACCGATGCATCACCTTCCATTTGCTTTGCGATCACAATACCCAGCGTAATTTGAGTCACCGTCAGGCTTCCTGCACCACCCTCTTGTACGGTTATCAAAGGGGAACCGTCCCAACGAGCCGTAATGACACCATCTGCAATAACGACTACATGACCAGGCTCTAAACCTTCCACGGCATTGACCATCGTTTGTTGGATGACGTTGCCACCGTTGTAACTACCGACAATGGCTGGTGCGCCCTTGATGGTCGTTTTCATTCCAAAATCCATTACCAACCCTCCGGATCAAAGTTGTCTTTTTTAGCGCCACCGTTATCAGCCAGCTCTAAGTGTTGGGTTAACTGATCCCACGCCGATGATTTCGCAGGAGTTGCTTTCTTCTCTGGTATGGCTGTCAGCATGCTCTTGAGTTGACTGTAGCGATTGCCATCACCAGGCGCGCAAAGCTCAATAGCGGTTGCACCTTCAATCATCGCTTTTACGCTCTTACGCAGCTCATCACTCATCTCACGTGAGTCCGCAAGTTCAGTGAGTGTTTCTTTGCGATCACCCGCTAACGTGTCTTGCATAGCGGTAACCGCAGCACTGGATTTGTCGCCATCAGTGGTGGTTTCACCATCTGTATTAGGTCCGCCGTCTTTTTTAGCCGGTGCAGGCGAGCTGGGTTTAATGCCCATCGCTTCAAGCTGCTCTTTGACAGCATCGCCAAGCAGCGCTTTCAGTTCGTCTTTCTTCATCGTTATTCCTGTTTCATTGTCATCAAAGCCAGACTGGGGGCCGACTTCTGCACTGAGATAGATAGCGCCATCGCAAAAGTCGCTATCGCTGAGATTCACCACATCACGAGTTTTGGTGTCCGCCGCAGGCGGAAGTTGCCCCAAGAACGCAAGGTGGTGCATGTACCATTCACCGTCTTTATCTGGCACCGGATGGATACCGGCACTAAAACCCTCGAATGCGCCTGAATCTTCCAACGCCTCCATCTCAGGGGTGTAGACCACTTCACCAACCAGTACTGTTTTTCCGGCTTTATCACCACGGCCCGCTTCGGTTCGAAGGTTGGACGCTCGCCCCAACGCGGCAATCTTGTCGCTGCCTTTGGTTGGGTGACCAGGGGTCACGGGTGGACGAGCGTCCGGTTTGTAGTTGCGAACCACCGATTCCAACTGCGCTTTAGTGACAGGCTGACCATTCTTTTGAATGCCATCAGCCAC
>JBOFIW010000594.1:0-1799 GCA_051650365.1 Vibrio sp.
TGCAAGGTCTGAAAGTCTCGATTGCTGAATCGGTGGCCAAGTACGAGCCTCGCGTTAGGCTGGAAAGTATCATCGTTTACCAAACCGATTTGCCACAGGGCATCATTGGCATTAAGCTTTCTTGCCAAATTCTCGCCACGGGTCAAAGTGAAGTGTTCGATTTCACCAACGCCGCGACTTCCGAACGGAAATTATCCCCATAGAAATCTTCGATACTGACTCCACTGATTAACAGGAGACAGTATCCATGGCCGAATCACTTCACGGCATCCGAACCATCGAATCGCTCACAGGTCCCATTTCGGTCATCGAAGTGTCGTCCAGTGTGATTGGTGTGTTCGGAACCTCTGAGTTGGCAGAGCCATTAAAGCTCTACCACACCACCAATTACGACGACGCAAAAAAAGTCTTCGGTGAAGGCACGTTGAAAAATGCCATTCGTCGTGTTCATAACTATGTGCCAAGCAACTCCATTATTGCTATCTCGTTAGGTAAAGACAGCGACTTTCCTGAAGTGGAAGCCCCAGTCATCTCTGGCGTAACGATGAGCACATCTAGTACCTCTATCTATATTGATGATGGTGCAAGCTTGCCTATCTCAATTTCAAACCCTCACGCCTATGCCATTGCGTACAGCTCAGACAATGAAGCGATTGCGACTGTTGATGCGGTGACGGGTGTTGTCACTCCCGTGCAAGCAGGCGTTGCCAACATTACTGCTTTGGTCACCTTTAACGATGGTGAGAATGATGTCGACGAAGCGCATGTCTATGGCGTGACGGTGACTCAAACCAATCCAAACGCAGGCAAGGTGATGAGTCCTGCTGTGCTTGGTGATTCTATGGCGACCGCGTTCTTGGGCGCAGACTCTCAACCAAATGGATTAACCAACCCATACGAGCAAACCGTGGTTTGGTCGATTGATGATGAAGCCATTGCTTTGGTCGATAGTAGTGACGGCACCATTACGCCTTTGTCTGAAGGTAAGACGGTAGTCACCGTGACGCTCGCACCAAAGAGCAACGTCAGCTACACCAATGATAACGGTGTCACCATCAATGTGGGTGATGTGGCGGGCGTAGAGCTGACTTATGTGCTCACCGTGACTCGCGTGAGCGATGCGCTGCTGGCGAAATTTATGGAAGCACTGCCGCTGCTTCGCAAAGCGAAACAGACCTACGGCTTCTCATCCAAAATCAACATGGCTCCTGGCATCTTGCACAAGGATGGCGCGATGGGGCTTGCGGTTGCGGCTATCAGTACTATTCGCGGTATTTGGGTGGGTGATATGCCAGAGCATATTTCAACCCCTATCGAGGCGTACGCATGGAAACAAAAGTACACCTCACAACGTGCGTATGTGGGTTGGCCTCGTCCAAAAGTGCTGGCTGAAGATGGTGCAACGGTCGTGGATTGGTACGCGCCAAGTTTGTGCGGTTTGATTGCTCAGGTAGACCGTGACCAAACCGAGCAGAACATTGTACCGGAGACTGGTTACTGGTGTTCACCATCGAACTATGTGATGGCGGATGTGATTGGCCCATCAATTGAGCTGGATTACATCCCAAGCGACCCGTCGTGTGATGTGAACTATCTCAACGTGAATGGCATCACCACGCTGATGAACCATGGCGGTTGGAAGAACTTTGGTAACTACTCGACGGCGTTCCCAGCTAAAAGCGATTACCTGTCGTTTCTTTCGGTGCGCCGTACCGCAGACATCATCGAGGAGAGCATCGAAGACGTCACTCGTCAGTTCCTGGACTTTCCGATGTTCACCAGTCCCACCGATATTGCCA
>JBOFIW010000595.1:0-5861 GCA_051650365.1 Vibrio sp.
TTGCGCATACTTATTCCTTCACCAGATACGAAGTTGGATACCGTCTATGGATCAAAATCCGCAGTCACAGCTTAAACAACTTGTCCTTCGTGGCAAGGAACAGGGCTATCTGACCTACGCCGAAGTAAATGACCACTTACCTGCTGAAATCGTTGATTCAGAGCAAGTGGAAGATATTATTCAGATGATCAATGACATGGGTATTAAGGTGGTGGAAACCGCTCCTGATGCCGATGATCTTGCCCTCAGTGATGATACGACTATCACTGATGAAGACGCTGCCGAAGCAGCTGCTGCCGCACTTTCTAGCGTAGAGAGTGAAATCGGCCGCACCACCGATCCAGTCCGTATGTATATGCGTGAAATGGGTACGGTTGAGCTTTTGACACGTGAAGGTGAAATTGATATCGCCAAACGCATTGAAGATGGTATTAACCAAGTTCAAAGTGCGATTGCTGAATATCCGGGCACCATTCCTTATATTCTTGAGCAGTTTGATCGCGTTCAAGCCGAAGAGCTGCGTCTAACCGATCTCATCTCGGGCTTCGTCGATCCAGATAACATGGAAACAGGGGCTCCGACCGCAACACACATTGGTTCCGAACTTACTGAAGCCGATCTCGCCGACGAAGACGATACGATCGTAGAAGATGAGGAAGAGGACGAAGATGAAAACGGCGACGGTGAAAGTAGCGATAGCGAAGAAGATGTCGGTATTGACCCTGAACTTGCTCGTGAAAAATTTAACGAACTGCGCAACAAATTCCAAAACCTGCAATTAGCAGTTAACGAATTTGGTCACGATAGCCAGCAAAGTGCAGAAGCATCAGGCCTGGTTTTGGATATCTTCCGCGAATTTCGCCTGACACCAAAACAGTTTGATCATTTAGTTAACACACTGCGTACTTCAATGGACCGCGTTCGCACTCAAGAACGTTTGGCAATGAAGGCCGTGGTTGAAATCGCCAAGATGCCCAAGAAATCGTTTATTGCCCTATTTACAGGCAATGAATCGAATGAAGAGTGGCTGGATACGGTTCTCGCTTCGGATAAGCCTTATGTCGCCAAAATCCGTGAGCAAGAAGAAGATATCCGTCGTTCAATCCAGAAGTTGAAGATGATCGAACAAGAGACTTCACTCTCGGTTGAACGCATCAAAGATATCAGTCGTCGCATGTCAATTGGTGAAGCCAAAGCTCGTCGTGCGAAGAAAGAGATGGTTGAAGCAAACTTACGTTTGGTTATTTCAATTGCCAAGAAATACACCAACCGTGGTCTGCAATTCTTGGATCTGATCCAGGAAGGTAACATCGGTCTAATGAAAGCGGTGGATAAATTTGAATACCGCCGTGGCTATAAGTTCTCAACTTATGCAACTTGGTGGATCCGTCAAGCGATCACTCGTTCGATTGCCGACCAAGCACGTACGATTCGTATTCCAGTACACATGATCGAAACGATCAACAAACTGAATCGAATCTCACGTCAAATGTTGCAAGAGATGGGCCGTGAGCCACTGCCAGAAGAGTTGGCAGAGCGCATGCAAATGCCAGAAGATAAGATCCGCAAAGTGCTGAAAATTGCCAAAGAGCCAATCTCAATGGAGACGCCAATTGGTGATGATGAAGATTCACATTTGGGTGATTTTATCGAAGATACCACGCTCGAACTGCCGCTGGATTCAGCGACAGCGACCAGCCTTCGCGCTGCAACCCGAGATGTACTGGCTGGTTTAACACCACGTGAAGCAAAAGTGCTACGGATGCGTTTTGGTATCGACATGAACACCGACCACACGCTAGAAGAAGTAGGCAAACAATTTGATGTAACCCGTGAACGGATCCGTCAAATCGAAGCCAAAGCGCTACGCAAGTTACGCCATCCAAGCCGCTCAGAAGTTCTGCGCAGCTTCTTAGATGAGTAAGCGCATTTCAAGTGATGGATTTAAAAGGTGAGCTTTAGCTCACCTTTTGTTTTTCACATCAGCTAAGTGAATAAATTGTAAGCATTATTGCTCGGGGTTTGGCTAGACACACCTAGCCCCATGCCCTATAATCTGACACCTATTCGGCCCCTTAGCTCAGTGGTTAGAGCAGGCGACTCATAATCGCTTGGTCCCCAGTTCAAGCCTGGGAGGGGCCACCACTTTCTCTTCTACATATGTCTACCAACGTCTATCTACCCCAATAAAATCAATACTTAGCAAGCAATCTTTGTCTATAGCTGTCTATGCTCATCTTGTAACATCCACGTTTTAATGTACCATCGAATGTACCAACGACTAAATATCGACTATTTTGGTGGTACATCATGGCAAAAAGAGTAGTCCCTTTAACTAACACTCAAGTTAAACAAGCTAAAGAATCCGACAAAGAATACACTCTCTCTGATGGTGATGGCCTTCAATTGCGTGTTAAAACGAATGGTACAAAGTTATGGATTCTGAAATACACTCATCCGATAACAAAAAAAAGAAACAACATAAGCTTTGGTAGCTTTCCTGATGTCTCTCTTGCTGAGGCAAGGAAAAGACGTTCTGAAGCAAAAACTCTTTTAGCTCTCAATATCGATCCTAAGCAGCATAAAGATGAACTGCTCTTAAAAGAAAGAGCTGAGCTTGAAAATACCTTTGGTAAATTTTCTGATAGATGGTTAGCACTCAAGAAAGAAAGCGTAAAACCGGAAACAGCAGATAAAGCTTATCGTGCTCTTGAGAAACATATCCTACCTAAACTTGGGAATGTCCCCATTCAAGATATCAAACCCAGAACGGTACTCAGTATTCTTGAGCCAGTAAAAGCACAAGGAACTCTAGAAACAGTTAAAAGACTATGTCGTATAATCAACGAGGTTATGCGTCTTGCTGTAGCGTCAGGTGACATTGAAGTAAACTACCTAGCAGACATCACCAAGCTCTTTCCGGCCCCTAAACGCCAGCATATGGTAACTATCGAACCAGAAAGACTACCAGAGTTAATGCAAGCTATAGCTGGTGCAAACATTACGCTATCTACCCGTTGCTTGCTTGAGTGGCAGCTACACACGATGACAAGACCAATTGAAAGCGCTACAGCACGTTGGCAGGACATCGATTTTGAAAATAAAGTTTGGGTTGTTCCTGAAGAAAGAATGAAGATGAAACGTCCCCACACAATCCCTCTGACAGAGCAAACTTTGGCACTTTTAGAAATAATGAAGCCAATCAGTGGTCATAGAGAATTCATTTTCCCAAGTAACAAAGACCCGAAAAGCCATGTAAATAGTCAGAGTGCTAATATGGCGCTGAAAAGGATGGGGTTTGAAGGACAGTTGGTTTCTCATGGACTAAGAGCATTAGCAAGTACCACTCTTAACGAGCAAGGGTTCAATCCTGACGTTATTGAAGCTGCGCTAGCTCATGTTGATAAGAATGAAGTTCGGAAAGCTTATAATCGTGCTGAATATCTTGAGCAACGCAGAAAGCTCATGGTAAGCGCGTCATAAACACCGCATTCTAATCAACCTCAGCACGCTATACGATCAAATCTCCAACCTCAAGGAGATCTGAAATGGCAAAACGACGCACCAACCAAGAATGGCAAGCCTTGTTCGAGCAATACCAATCCAGTCAACTATCCCAGCGAGTTTTCTGCGAGCGCCATAGTCTGAGTCTTTCGACCTTTTATGCAAAGCGTCAACAATTGCAGTGCTTTGGGCAATCTCAAACTGGTGGCTTTATCAAAGCTGAAGTCGTTGAAAAAATGACTCGCTACCAAGTAACTCAAACACCCGTCGCCAACATGACATTATTTATTAATGACGCTGAACTCAGCATTCCACAGGGTACACCTGTCTCGTATCTGGCAGAGTTAATCGGAGCACTGTCATGAAACGAATGTTGAGCGCCCCGAATGTTTACCTGTATCGAGAGTTCGTGGACTTTAGAAAATCCATCAATGGCCTAGCGGCGATTATCGAGTCCGAAACCGATTTGCCGCTAGGTACAGGCGGACTTTTCCTGTTTACCAATAAACAACGCGACAAAGTCAAAGTGTTGTACTGGGATAAAACGGGCTTCGCCCTGTGGTACAAACGGCTCGAAAAAGCCAAATTCAAATGGCCCACTCAAGAGAAAAAACAGGTGTACACCCTGACTCAATTTGACTTAGATAGACTGTTATCTGGCTTCACAATAATCGGCCATAAACCGATAAAAATAGACAATTTTACAATGAGTTAACTTCGATAAAAGTCAGTTATACCAAGCTTTGGCGTGGTGTTTTTAGTATAATCAACGCCATGAAAAAGACACCCGATATTAACCCAGAAAGCCAAGACATCGCCGAGCTTCAAGCTATGGTGAAAGCGTTGATGTCGGAGAAAAATGCGCTGCAAAAGAAGGAAGTGCAATGGCAACAAGAGCGCCAATCCTTAATCGAACAGTTCAAACTCGCCCTTGACCGCCAGTTCGCCAAACGCTCGGAAGCGTTAAAGTCTTATAATGAAGCGCAAGGTGACCTCTTCAATGAAGCAGAATGTGAAGCAGCGAAAGTGGAAGATGAGGTTATCACCACCACAACGACGACCATTAAACGTCGTGGTAAACGTCAACCGCTGCCTAAAGACTTGCCACGTGAAACACTCGTACTTGACCTAGATGAGCACGACAAGCAGTGCTCATGCTGCCACCACGCTCTGCATAAAATCGGCGAAGACCGCAGTGAAAAGCTCGAGTTCACGCCCGCCGTCCTAAAAATATTGGAAGTCGTTCGCCCGAAATATGCCTGTCGTCAGTGTGAACAACAGGCTGAAAAAAGCCACATTCACCAACAACCCGCACCGATAAGTATCATCCCCAAAAGCTTCGCTACCGAAAGTCTGCTTGCCAACATTATTTTAGGCAAATATCAGTATGCGCTTCCGCTGTATCGTCAGGAAACCTTGTTCACCCAATCAGGTATCGAGTTATCGAGAACGACCATGGCAAGGTGGGTAATCCAGGTGAGTGAGAAGTTCAAACCGCTTTATCAGGCACTGAAGACTCACTTACTCGAACAAGTGGTGGTTCAGGCCGATGAAACGCCGCTCAATGTGCTCAAGGAAGACAAGCAATGTTATATGTGGTTGTACTGCTCGGGAGCCGACTCCCCTGAAGCTAAACTCCCTGACATGAAAAATGTCGTCTTGTTCGACTATCAAAACAGTCGCGCGAGAGTGTGCCCCGTGAACTTCTTGGGTGATTACTCAGGCTATCTGCAAAGTGATGGTTACGCGGCTTATGATGGATTAACCAACGTCACCAATGTCGGTTGCTTCGCTCATGCACGTCGTAAGTTCATGGAAGCAAAGAAGCTTCAGGGCAAGGGTAAAACAGGTAAAGCGGATGTGGCGTTAGCCAAAATCCAAAAGTTGTACGCACTTGAATCTCGATTAAAACTGGCTTCGGTCGAAGAGCGTTGGGCAGAAAGACAAGCGCAGGCTAAACTGATGTTGGATGACTTCTATGACTGGTTAACCACGCAGAAAGTCATCGAATCGAGTCCTCTTGGTAAAGCCATCAAGTACACCTTGGGTCAGTGGCCTAAGCTGATACGCTATGTTGAAGATGGGCATTTATCTATCGACAACAACCGAGCGGAACGCGCAATCAAATCGCTGGTCATTGGCAGAAAAAATTGGTTATTCTCGACGAATCCGCTTGGTGCTGATGCGAGTGCTTTGCTGTATAGCATCATCGAGACGGCGAAAGCGAACGGACTGATACTCTACGATTACATGGTCAAATGTATGAAAGAACTGGCAAAGTCAGAGCCTGATATCAACTCACTGCTTCCTTGGAACTTCTCACACTAAAATGCCCCGTGGGATCATGGGGCGCATAC
>JBOFIW010000596.1:0-4978 GCA_051650365.1 Vibrio sp.
GTCCCTCTTGAGGCGTTTGTTATGTGCATTTTTGCCAGTTGTACTCCATTTGATGAGCAACCAATTCAGCATGGCTTTGACTATGAAACTTTGATACCAAGAACAAACTCATATCAATGCCCGCAGATATACCACCCGATGTTGTGTACTTGCTTGCTGTTATCCAACGTTTGTCTTCCACAACGACTAAGTCAGGAAACCGTTGTTTCAGCTCAGGAATATCCTCCCAATGAGTCGTAACAGCAAGTCCTTTCAGCAAACTGGCATTAGCTAATATGAATGCACCGGTACAAACTGATGCAATATGTTTAGCGTGCTTATCCACTGATGCAACCCAATGAAGCACATTGGACTTATTCATTTCGTTCGTATGGACACCGCCAACAACGATTAATAGGTCAATTTGAGGGTGATTCTGAAACGAATAGTCGGGTAAAACAGTAAAACCACCTCTGGCTTTCACTGGCTCCAAGGTTTCTGAGACTAAAAATACATTCCAACTTCCAGCACCTAATCGTTTAGCTGTACTGAAAACTTCGAAAGGTCCTGAAAAGTCGAGAACTTCGGCCTCATCGTAAATATAGATACCAATGTTCATTACTGCCTCCATGCACATAACGCCCAATTAAGGGGTGAACAACGCCCCCACCCACACCTAACGTATTGTGCCATAAACACTAAATTTGAAGTAGAAGCAAAAATGCCGAGCGTTGTGAATCCCTCTTAAATTGCTTGTTAAGTGTCTAGAAACCGGGACTAAAACCTGGACCGTCATCGTCTTTCTTAGGTTCTACCTTAGCTTCCTTTTTAGGTTTTGCTGAGCTGATCTTTTTTGAAAACTCAACGAGCTCAGACACAGTTGAAAAAATTTGAAGATCCAATCCAATTACAGGATCAAATGTCAAATGAACGCCATAAAAACTGGGTGAACCACTATCTGTATCACCTGTAGCAATATCAGAAAGAGT
Source organism: Vibrio sp. (assembly GCA_051650365.1). Taxonomy (GTDB): domain Bacteria; phylum Pseudomonadota; class Gammaproteobacteria; order Enterobacterales; family Vibrionaceae; genus Vibrio. Next base: position 969 of record JBOFIW010000596.1, read on the forward strand.
ATTTACATATTTTGCGAAATCATCATTGCTTAAACCAACTCTAAATTCCAGGTACTCTTCAACAAACTTAACTATTCCTTGCTCATTACTTCCATGATATTCAATCCCAAATAATGGACACACAGAGGGTAAGTAGGTGTCAATTTTTACGCTCAATTTATTATGATCTTTGTTGGGAACTCGCCATGAAATAAAATGACCACTCAATGAATAGTCAAAATCAGTACTAGTAATACTCTCGCATAGCTTTTGACGAAGCGGTTTCTTTTTTTCTGTTTTTATTTCGTCTCGAAATTCTTTAAATTCAATCAAAATATTTCTAGCATTTACACTGGAAAAATAGTCTGCATATTTTCGATCTTGGCTACCATTGAATGCTCCATATGCATATGGAAAATTGACACCAAATTTGTTTGCTATTTGATACTTCAGGTGTTCAACGAAAGCTTGTTGAACCTGAGATTCACCTATTTTTTCCACTCTTCCTTTCTCCATTAGATTGAGCAACTTCATAAGACACTTAACGCCGCATTAAGGTGTGAGCGGCGCTTGGCTATACTTGAGCGAAGCGAAACTGCCAAGCGTTGCGAATCACTCTTAAATGCTTTGTTATGTGCGTAGCTTTAGGTTTATTGCTTTAGCTCTTCAATTCTAGCTGGATAGGTATATAGCAACTCAAGAATTGTAATCGCAAAGCTATATACTTCTTGAGCGTCTTCTTTTGTCGGAGAGTCACTTCCATGAACAGCGCCATTTGCTAACTTACGTATAGTATGTGCCCATTGAGCGATTGATGAGGTAATGAAACCCTGCTCTTTAAGTTGGTCAATCATACCAATTAGCTTAGCGTCCGGATTGTCCAATAAATCTTTGCACGCCATTTCCAACAATGCACGACAGGATACAACTAAGTACCTTGGAGAAGACAGAACCTCTAAAACATCTTCTTTCAGCATTGCCTCGATATCGACAGGTAGGTTCGATGGGATCTCTTGACGGCTTTCGGTATAGACTTTGTCAATTTTAAAATAAGGAGATAGATCTCTACCAGACTCATCTAGCTTTATTGTATGACTTGGAACTTGACGGCGTGGAGATTGATTAACTTTATCGACAATTTCCAAATTGATTCTATTTAAAAATTGATGTTCTTGTGCAGGAACTTGCGCTCGATCTCTAGAAGAAATGTCTAAAGACATTGGACTTCGACAATTCCCACACACAGCAAGCGCATGGAATTTTTTATCCCGACTATCACGCCAAACTTTTGAATCTCGGTGTAATGACTGTTCTTGATATGGTGAGGCATGTAATAGATCAAAATGAGAATTGTGGAGGCAACAATCGCAACGAAGATCTTTGAAGAAATGAAAGTATGCCATAGCACTACCTTACAGTATTTGAACGAGTAGAATTTGCGGTAGGGGTTTAGAACGATAACCCCGTGACCGCTACCACGGGAATGGTACGTTAAAGTATGCACACAAACCAAAAGCCACAAGACTTGTTAGTGCTTTCCAAGAAAACTTAATGTGTACTGTCTTCGTACGGATCTCAAACTGCATGGTACCTCCTGCTTTGACCAAATTGTCGATAATAATTGCTACGCTTTAGCTAAAATTACGACTTAACCGTTCTGTCTTGCTCAAGAGGACGCAGTGCGAATTATGTAATCTATCTCTTATTGTTTCAAGTAATTAATACGATAAAAAACCTTCGATGTGAATGAGCACATAACGCCGCATTAAGGTGTGAGCAACGCTACCACTAAACTTAACCACGCCACCGTAAACACAAAACCCAACGATGACATCGAAAATGCCAAGCGTTGGGAATCACTCTTAAATGCTTTGTTAGCATTATATTTTTCCGTAAATGTACACTCCAATACGATCAGAAAACAATGCAACGTGGGGAGCTGAATTTCCATATACCTCAACACTCATCGTATGTAGACCTCTATAAAGAGTACCTTCAGGGAGTTCAAGCTCCATATAGGGAGATGGCGCTCCATACTGTCCACCACGAACAGGATAAAAATACTTCACCGTCTCCACAGGTTGAATCTCATCACCAGCTTCAGAGCCATTATTCTTTTTAATGAATTTCACACGCAAGCCACCATATCTATTTACCATGTCAGTAGGGACCTTGACTTTAAAACGCAAGTTTAAATTCGCATGAAGAAAACGTGATACCGACTTGTAGGTCTTCCAGGTTCCATCTTCATAGACTTCACATGAAAACCTTACATTCCTATTATCTAATAACCTTGAACTTCTGAATGAAGACTTCCATGATACCGGTAAAGGTAATAAATCAACAAACTCATCATGATTTAAATGATACATTCGGTAATTTATCGGGCGATTATCTCTATTCGTAATGTTTGGTTCTAAGTAATGAACTTCATTTTTTGAACCATTTTTTTCCTCAAACTTCAGCGATGTATACTGCATTGGGAAGTCAATATACTGAGTGATATTCCCTCCCATCATTATGTGATTCGAACTCGCTTTACTTTGTAACTTTGATGCACAATCAACATGTAGTCCTTGAGCAGTTACCTCGCAAACATTACCATGCCCATAACGTCCCCAAAGGACCTCTTCATCGTCTCCAAAATCAAGACCCACCCTGATAGCAAGGTTTGCGCTAGACTGAAGGTAGTTATCTAATTGGGGGAATACACTTTCGAGCATAGCGATGCGCAACATTGCGGCTGCATTAATAGCGTCAGCGATGGCTGTCTCTTTGCAGACACCTTTACCACCAAAAAAGGCCATAAGTGCATCTCCCATCAGTCTATGTGGGTGTCCATCCAATGAACGTACAACATCTATAGCAGCTTGCAATATCCTGTTTTTTACATAAAAAGCATCGTGTAAATCCAATAGTAGATTTAGCCTTGTACTGCCTTTGATATCAACAAACATAGTAACAATGTAATGCAGTTCAACATCATCTTGACCTTCAAGGTGTTTAAAATCTGGATGCGATCCAATACCTTGGTAGTTTAAATCTGACTTTCCAAAAAGTGGGCGAAGGACGTTCTGATATGAATATTCATCTAACGGCGTTTCTGGCAAAGCTGCTGAAGCAGCTTCTAAGGACATATTAGAATCAAAGCTTTCCGCTACCAACTTGCGCTTACTCTTTTCTAATCGGGATTTTCTGTCAAAATCGAAATACTTTCTAGTTACTTCATTTAAACTATCCATTTTGACTCACCTGATTCTTGGTATTTGGTTGCTGAACTTCACTTGTTTTTTCTTTTAAGTTTATTTCTACAGCACTTCCGATAATTAAACAGGCAACAAGTGCTAATGTTGATAAGAATGACACTTTAACTGCATTTACAGCATTTTTAATATTTGAGAACTTACCCGCAGCGATTACTGACAGCGTGTGAGATTGATAGCACAAGTCTTTTAATGATTCATCATCCGTGGAACTTTTGACTGCTTGAAAATAAGCTTCCGCCCCACCGTCAAAGGATGATGTATGAACAAAAGAAATCAATGAGTTTCGTGAACCAGGTGTGGTATTAGGAAACAATGCTAGAAAGGAGCATATAATTGCAGACAACAGGCCAATGAAAATCGTTAATGCGATTATGACCAAAGTGGATTTATACCATAACCCATTATTCAAAGACCAAAAATTTGGCATTAGTGCTATCAACACACCAAGCGCAGCTGCACCAAACGACAAGATCATTCCTGATTTAGTATTCGCAGATGTAATGTGGGCATCATGTCTTTTCAGAACTTCTAACTGAAAAGTGATTTTTCTATCAGTCATTTAACTCTCCAAATAGTATATAAAACATTATACCACTCAAGAGCGCACTGAAACAGAGCGAATAATGCTAACGCCCGCCTAAGGGGCTGGCAACGCATAACACCAAACTCAACCACAACAACCGTAACCACTTCGGCTCATTGGGACTGGAAACGCCGCGCGTTGACAGTCCCTCTTGAGGCGTTTGTTAGTTTCGTAGCCTATTG
>JBOFIW010000597.1:0-1325 GCA_051650365.1 Vibrio sp.
GTTTGACGGAAAAAGCCCGCGAACTGGGTTTGGTGGACGATGAGCGTTGGGCGCGTTTCAACCAAAAAATCGACAACATGGCGAAAGAACGTCAGCGTCTGCAAGAAACTTGGATGAATCCAAATTCTGTTGGCGTAGAGCAGCTCAATGCATTGCTGAAAACACCAATGTCGCGTGAGGCTAGCGGTGAAGATTTGCTACGCCGCCCTGAAATGACCTATGAACTGCTCACCACTTTGCCGGCATTTGCTCCAACATTGGAAGATAGCGAAGCCGCTGAGCAAGTCGAAATTCAAGTGAAATACGATGGTTATATTCAACGCCAGCAAGATGAAATTGAGAAATCACTGCGCCATGAACACACCAAGTTGCCTGTAGATTTGGATTACAAGCAAGTTAAAGGGCTGTCTAACGAAGTGGTTCTGAAGTTAAGTACGACGAAGCCAGAAACTATTGGTATTGCTTCACGCATCTCCGGCATCACTCCAGCGGCGATTTCCATCTTGCTGGTTCACCTGAAAAAACACGGCATGCTGAAGAAGGGAGAAGCGGCGTAATGAATCCGTTACGAGTCAAATTAGACGCCTTGATCAGCAACACCATGCTATCGGTGACGGAGCTGCAACGTGAGCAGTTAGTCGGTTATGTGCAACTGCTCGATAAATGGAACAAAGCGTACAACCTAACGTCGGTACGTGATCCAATGGAAATGCTGGTGAAACACATTCTCGATAGTTTGGTAGTTAGTGTGCATCTTGAAGGTGAGCGTTTTATTGATGTGGGTACCGGACCAGGGTTGCCTGGGATCCCACTGGCGATCATGCATCCCGATAAACAATTTGTGCTGCTCGATAGCTTAGGTAAACGGATCCGTTTTCTAAAACAGGTGATCCACGAGCTCAAGATCAACAATGTGTTACCCGTGCAGAGCCGAGTCGAAGAGTTCGATCCTGAACAGGGGTTTGATGGTGTGTTAAGTCGAGCCTTTGCTTCCATGACTGATATGGTGAACTGGTGCCAGCATCTCCCAAAACCAAATGGTGGGGTATTTTTAGCGCTTAAAGGGGTACGGCCTGATGATGAAATCACCTTACTCCCTGAGTGGTGTTCTGTGACCGATATCAAAGCTTTGCAAGTTCCTGAGTTGGAAGGTGAGCGTCATCTTGTAATCTTATCGCGCAAGGGATAACAGCGAGGCATACCGTGGGAAAAATCGTAGCAATCGCCAACCAGAAAGGCGGAGTTGGGAAAACAACAACTTGTATTAATCTGGCAGCCTCTATGGCTGCAACCAAACGCAAGGTTCTTGTGGTGGATTTAGACCC
>JBOFIW010000598.1:0-2423 GCA_051650365.1 Vibrio sp.
ATAATCTCTCCCTTGAGCAGTACTGTGAGTTAGTCACAGGAGTGATGGATGAGCACAAACAAGTGGTGCTCACCGCAGGTCCCGGTGAAGAAGAGAAAGCCGCGCAGTTGCAAAGTTTACTTGCTGAGCAAGGAGTGCCTGCAGCCTTGTACGCCAAAAATGACGGGCTGGTGGATTTCACCCGCTCGCTGGCTTGCGCGCAGCTTTTCATCGCGGGCTCGACAGGGCCTTTGCATATTGCTGCTGCGTTGGATGTGCCGACCGTTGGATTTTTTCCGGCCAAGCGTTCTGCAACGCCACTGCGCTGGCGACCACTCAACTCGCAAGGTAAGCACATCGCTTTTTGTCCGCCGCCCGCAGATGACAAAGCGAACCAAGAGAACATGGGTCGGATTGATATTAAGACCGTGTTGACTGACCTTGCACCTTGGTTACGTAGTGTGCAGCTTTAATCATTAAAAAAGGGAGCTGCGGCTCCCTTTGTCTTTGTTACTTTACTCGACAGATATTGACTTAGCGTTTGTAGTGCTCGTCATTATCACGTGCCCACAAGTCTGCGTATTTTACAAAGGTAGAGTGTGCGGAGAGTAGTGCAATCAAAAAACCCTGCTTTCCATCTAAAAAGCCGCGCTTGAGCAGATACATTTTTAAAAAGCAGCCCACAGCATGGACGATACCTTGGGAAAGCGAAGCCTTCTTACCTTTTGCCTGACGCTGATCCGCCCATGCCTTGGCATAGCCTGCGGATTTCACCAGATAGTGATGAACATCGTTATAGGTGTAGTGAATCGCATCGCCCGCTAAAGTTCCGACTTTCATGCTTGGCTTAACGTGTACCTTTTCATGCACTAACGCGTCATTGTAGCGAGTCAGCTGAGTTGGGTAGAGGCGCAGTACGCGATCGGGGTACCAACCGCTATGGCGGATAAATCGACCAAACACCCAACTGAGGCGTGCGAATTGATACAAAGTATCGGGCTTATTGGCTGCAACAGCCTGCAAAATACTCTGTTTAAGCTCTGGTGTGACTCGCTCATCGGCATCCAGCCACAGTACATAATCCGATTGGACATAAGATTGGGCCAGTTGGCGCTGCGGGCCAAAGCCCGGCCATTGTGCATTTACGTAAAATTTTTCAGTATAACGACGCGCGACCTGCTCGGTTTCATCGCTACTGCCAGAATCGAGTACAACGATCTCATCGACCCAGTCGTGCACGGTTTGTAAGCACTCATCCAGGTGACGCGCTTCATTTTTTACTATCAATGCAACAGCAAGCGTTGGTTTATTCACGAAAAATCCTCGCTACGAATAAGTCTTGGGTATAAAGGGTGCTTCAAACCATCACCCGTGTGGCCATGATGTCAGCAGCAGCACGTTCAAACATCGTAATCACTTGCTGCGCGGTAATGCGCTGCATCGCATTAGGGTCTTTAACTCGTGTTCGCCAATCTACCTGCTGCGGTGTTTTACCCGTTTCCGTGAGTAAGGCTTCTTCGTAAGCGGAAACGACATAGTGGCGATAATGGTATGGACCTGTGCGCTCAGGATTATGGTGAGCGTAGAGGCCAATAATTGGTGTATTCATTGCGTTAGCCATATGCGCTGGGCCTGTATCGGGCGCGAGCACCAAATCTGCCTTTGCGATCAGTGCGAGCATCTGCTGTAGCGTGCTTTTTCCCACCAAGTTTAAGACGGGGTGAGCGAGTGCTTGCTCCACTTGCGTGGCCAGATCGCGCTCAACTTGTGCTGGGCTTCCGGCCAAGATCACTTGCCAGCCTTGCTGTTGGGCGTGTTCAATGACTGCTGCATAGCCCTCAGCCGTCCAATTCTTATAAGCTTTGCTTGCTCCGGGAACCACAACTAAGCGAGGTTGCTCTGGCTGAAACTGCGCCTCTGCCCAAGCTAGGTCATCGGGGGGGCAGGTGAGTGACCACTTAGGTTCAATATCGCTAATACCTAAATGCCCAACAAACGCCAATAAGCCATCTAATACGTGCATTTTGTTCGGTGAGGGAACTTTGACATTGGTAAACCAAGTTTGAAAATCTTGGCTGCGCGCGGTATCAAACCCCAGTTTGTAGCGCGCCTTGATCCCCAAAGTCGCAATACTGGCGCGAAAAGCGTACTGCATATGCAGTAGCGCATCAAAATGCTCGGACTTTAATTGCTGCCAAAGCTGAGTGTAAGCACGCCATCCGAGTTTTTTATCAAACACGATGACCTGAATATCAGGCAGAGATTTGATCAGTTCTGCTTCCAGTTTACCCGTCACCCAAGTGATGCGTGTTTGCGGCCATTGGCGTTGAATCGCTTGTACGGCAGCAATGGTATTACAGACATCACCAATCGCCGATAAACGTAGGATACAGAGGGAGTGTGGGGCTGATTGAAACAGTGCCATAGCCAAGCCTATTCGATAA
>JBOFIW010000599.1:0-2109 GCA_051650365.1 Vibrio sp.
GGCCATGAAAATAGCCGTATTGACATCTTGCTAAAGTCAAAATCTCAACCAAACTGCTTTATAGAGGTAAAAAGCGTCACTCTTTTGGATGAGATTCAAGGTAATAAAGGACAAGGTTACTTCCCTGATGCAGTCACGACTCGCGGGCAAAAACATCTGCGTGAGCTGGCAGAAATGGCCAAAGATGGAAGCAGGTCGGTACTTTTGTTTGCTGTTTTACATTCGGGGATTGAAAAAGTCTCTCCCGCTCTCCATATAGACGCGAACTATTCACAGTTACTAAAAGCGGCACAGGAAGTCGGCGTGGAAGTGTTGTGCTACAAAGCTTCACTTTCTGAAGAGGGGATCCAACTAGTATCTGAAGTCAAATTTGCCCATCAAGTGACAAAAAATTGATGGTGTCTTCACATTGACGATAACTTTACGTTGGATTGTTTGCCTCCCCAACTTCTTTTTGCTATAGATACCCGCCTTAAATTTAACTGCTCTCGCAGTTGACTAGGGGTTAGTAGGAGATCTGTATGACAGAGTCTAAAAAGAAAACACTAGGCATCCTAGCCAGTGCAGGTGTTGAGCCATATCAAGAAAAGCCGGGCGAAGAGTATATGTCGCCAGCTCAAATCACACATTTCACAAAAATTTTGGAAGCGTGGCGCAACCAACTGAGAGAAGAAGTGGACCGTACCGTTCACCATATGCAGGATGAAGCAGCCAACTTCCCGGACCCTGTTGACCGAGCTTCTCAAGAAGAAGAGTTCAGCTTGGAACTGCGTAACCGTGATCGCGAACGTCGTCTGATCAAGAAAATCGAAAAGACTCTCGACAAAATTAAAGAAGAGGACTTCGGTTTCTGTGATTCATGTGGTGTAGAAATCGGTATTCGCCGACTAGAAGCGCGTCCAACCGCAGATCTGTGTATTGATTGCAAAACACTCGCTGAAATCAAAGAAAAGCAAATGCTTGGCTAAGATGAAACAGTAAGGAAAAGGGAGCTCAAGCTCCCTTTTCTTGTTTATTTGCATTATTCCCAAACGACTTGGAGTTACAGCTAAATCGCCCTATGAGCTATATTGGTCGCTTCGCCCCCTCTCCTTCTGGCCCGTTGCATTTTGGTTCATTGATTGCAGCCTTAGGCAGCTATTTCCAAGCCAAAGCCAATCAAGGTCAGTGGCTAGTACGCATTGAAGATCTTGACCCACCCCGCGAAATGCCGGGAGCCGCAGCCCATATTCTACGTACATTAGAAACCTATGGCCTGCACTGGGATGACTCAGTGGTTTACCAAAGCCAGCGTCATGCCCTGTATCAAAACCAAATTAATCAATGGCTCGCCACTGGGCAAGCCTACTACTGCCAGTGCACCCGCAAAGAAATCAAAACCATGGGCGGTTTTTATAACGGCCACTGTAAAAACCATCCGCCTGCTCAGCATCAAGACTGCTCAATTCGGCTGCGTATGGATAACCCGGTACAAGATTTCATTGATGTGAAACACGGCTCAATCACCATACCTAAGGCATTAGCGGAAGAGGATTTCATCATCAAACGCCGTGATGGGTTGTTTGCGTATAACCTCGCAGTGGTATTGGATGATATTGACCAAGGTGTTACCCAAGTGGTACGTGGTGCAGATCTGATTGAACCCACCGGTCGGCAAATCAGTCTATATCACACTTTAAGACAAAAGCCGGTCAGCTACTTACATTTGCCTTTGGCGATGGATGGTAACGGGAATAAACTCTCGAAACAGAATCACGCTCCGGCGATTGAATCATCACATCCTAGGCAGACGATTTTGCATGCCATGCAGTTTTTAGGCTTTGCATTACCCGCGGATTTTTCCGATGCGGATACCGAGCAAATGCTGGCTTGGGGATGCCAAAATTGGCAGGTAAGCCAACTACCGGAAGCGATCGAGATCACACCAAGATTCTCAAATGGTCCTGCTTAAGCTATTATTAGCGCCAAATTCCGTCCGTTTGAGCGTCAAATTAAGTAGCGTAGCGCTTACAGCGGCAACAGCAATCATTGTCAGAAGCACATGAATAATAACGATTTTGAACCGAGCAACACTCGCACATATCCAGACTTAGCTTTGACTATTATTCC
>JBOFIW010000600.1:0-3083 GCA_051650365.1 Vibrio sp.
GCACCATTACTGCCCGTTTGTTCGATCCAGATCTTTGCCTCTCTCCACTGCCGAGAGCCTATCACTGGGCGGATGGCTCTGCTTACGTGAATCATGTTGAGTTGGTGCGTAAAGCGCGTGGTGCAGAAATGCCTGAGAGCTTTTGGACTGATCCTCTGATGTATCAAGGTGGCTCAGATACGTTTTTAGCCCCGCGGGACCCGATCGTGATGGCTGACGAAGCTTGGGGCATTGACTTTGAAGCGGAAGTGGCGGTGGTGACCGCTGATGTGGCGATGGGAAGCTCAAATCAAGAAGCTGCACAAGCCATTCGACTGCTGATGTTAGTGAATGATGTTTCTCTGCGAGGCTTGATCCCAAATGAACTCGCGAAAGGGTTTGGTTTCTATCAATCCAAGCCCTCTTCGGCCTTTTCTCCTGTCGCGGTTACGCCGGATGAGCTTGGTGAAGCGTGGGATGGTGAACGGCTTGCGTTACCTTTGCGCACCACTTATAACCACGAGTTGTTCGGCTGCCCCAACGCAGGCGTGGATATGACCTTTTCATTTCCTGAGTTAATTGCTCATGCGGCGAAAACGCGTGCGTTGTGTGCCGGCTCCATTATTGGCTCGGGAACGGTCTCCAATAAGCAGGGTACCGATTACGGCAGCGCGATCCGTGAGGGTGGTGTGGGTTACTCCTGTATTGCGGAACTGCGAATGATTGAAACGCTGCGTGATGGCAAACCCAAAACGCCGTTTATGCAGTTTGGTGACACGGTGCGTATTGAGATGTTCAACGATCAGCAACAAAGCATATTTGGGGCGATTGAACAGCGTGTACTGCCACACAACAAGGAGACAGAATGAGTTTAATTCTCTACGGTTATTGGCGTTCATCGGCAGCGTATCGGGTACGAATTGCGCTGAACATCAAACAATTGTCCTATGAATCGCGTGCTGTGCATTTGAATAAAGATGGGGGGCAGCAGCACCACGCGGATTTTCACCACCTGAATCCTAGTGAATTGATCCCAGTGTTGATCGATGGTGAGTTTCATTTGAATCAATCACTGGCGATTATTGAGTATCTGGATGAAATCTATCCTGAGCCTCGTTTAATCCCAGCTCGCGGTGCAGAGCGTTATCAAGTGAAGGCGCTTGCGCTTGATATCGCCGCGGATATTCACCCTCTCAATAACTTACGCATTTTGCAGTACCTTTCGACAGAGCTCTCCGTATCAGAAGAACAGAAGAACACTTGGTATTGCCACTGGATTGATATTGGTTTTAAGAGCTTAGAAGAAAAGCTGAGCAAAATAGCAGGGCGTTTTAGCGTTGGGGATAATCTCTCTTTGGTGGATGTTTGCCTTGTGCCGCAAGTGTATAACGCAGAGCGGTTCCAACTTGATATGAATCGTTATCCAACCTTAAAGCGGGTGAGTGAAACGTTACGCAGGTTACCCGCATTTGTTCAGGCGGCACCCGAAAATCAGCCTGATGCGACCTGAACTGTAGCTAGGCGAAAATTTTCTGGCTCATCATCTGAAAAGCGCTCTGAAATCGCAATAAAATTGCGCTCTTCAATTAAGAATGCCTCAATAACCATAGGGTCAAAATGAGATCCTGAGCCGCGTAGAATTATCTCTTTTGCTTCTTCGTGGCTCATCGGGGCTTTATAGACACGCCGGCAAATGAGAGCGTCATAAACATCAGCGAGAGCCATTAAACGAGCGCTAAGTGGGATCGCATCCCCCTTCAATCCTTGAGGATAGCCGGAACCATCCCATTTTTCATGATGTCCATAGGCAATCTCTTTTGCTGCATTAATGAGGTCGGTGGATGCACCTGAGAGTTTTTCAGCTTTTTCGAGTGCCACTTTGCCTAGTAAGGCGTGGTTACGCATTATGGCAAATTCATTGTCAGTTAATTTCCCAGGTTTAAGTAGAATATTATCAGGGATACCCACTTTGCCAATGTCGTGCAAAGGTGCCGCCTTAAAGTAAGTATCAATGATGCTCGGTGTCAGTTTATCGCGATATTTCTCTTTCGTTGCTAAACGTTCGGCAAGCACCTTGACGTAGTGCTGAGTTCTCTGAAGATGATTGCCGGTTTCGGGATCTCGGGTTTCCGCTAAGCTGGCTAATGCAAATACCACGGCATCTTGCATTCTGTCTAAATCACTAGAACGCCGTAACACTTCTGTTTCTAAATAATTTTTTTGATTTACAAGAATATCTTTGGAGATTTTGTTTTGTAGGTGAGTATGAACTCGGGATTTAAGCAAAGGGATACTGACGGGTTTAAACACATAGTCGACCGCCCCGAGTTCAAAGCCAAGTTGTTCATCCTCAGGACTGCTTTTTCCTGTGAGAAAAATAACCGGAATCCGTTCTGTCTTTGGATTTTGTTTAATCTCATGAATGACGTCATAACCAGACATCTCTGGCATGACAATATCCAATAAAACTAAATCAATTGAATATTGCTCTAAAATTTCCAGTGCAACTTTACCTGAGCGAGCCGCTTTGATTCGGTAAAACTGTGACAACCCTTGAGACATGAAAGCGATATTGTCTGGTGAATCATCAACAATCAGGATTGTGCAATGGTTTAGGCTCTCCAAAGGCATGCTAGTGCTCCTGCTCAATCAAAAGTTTGTTGGTTTTGGCTGAATTTTTATCTCTTTTCTAAACTATAGCTAAACTTTGAGAATAAGCAGCACAAAATTCCTGTTTGGAGAAGGAGATAGCATGCGCTCAATCAAAGCGATGTTTGCACTACTATTTTGTTTAATGGCCGTGCTTGCAGTGGCGATGTTTAAAGTTACTCGGCAAGTCGCTGACTCTAGGCTAGAAAGCCGCATGCACAGTGAACAGCTTTACCAGTTTTATCGCTTATCACAAGAATTGAGGCAAAGTTCAGATCATCTTACTAAGTTTGCACGAGTCTATGCTGGGACAGGAAATGAGCGTTGGTTGCGCTTATTTAATCAAGTATTGGATGTACGTAATGGTAAATTACCAGCCCCAAAAAATAATGATTATGAATATTGGGACATGATAGTCCTTGAGGATAATCCTGAATCCGAACGAGAGTCTCACT
>JBOFIW010000601.1:0-2984 GCA_051650365.1 Vibrio sp.
TCTAAAAGCACTGGAATGCCTTCTTTAATCGGGTAAGCCAAACGATCCAACTTACAAATTAACTCTTGACGATCTTTATCGTAAGTCAGCTTACCTTTACACACTGGGCAAGCGACGATTTCAAGCAGACGGTGATCCATACGGTTCCATTACCTCTTTAATTTTGTCCACAATACGCTGCTCCGCTTCTGGAGCAAATTGAGCCGAAACGGGCAAATACCACCAATTTGGCTGGGCAAACTCAGCGCATTTTACGGCGTCTTTTTCTGTCATGATCAGATGTTCGCCTTGCTGCGCGAGTTGATTCAACTGGGCAGCATCAAAGGCTTGATGATCGGCAAAACCTTGGCAGTGAACCAAATCGGCATTGAGTTCACGCAAGGTATTAAAAAATCGGGAAGGATGACCAATCCCAGCCAGCGCACATAAGCGAGTGAGCTTACTCACCGCACAGCGTTCACCCGTCTGCAGATTAATCGCATCAGCCGGTTGAAGATGCATCGCGACTTCATTGGCCTGCACCACACCACCATTGGTGATAATGAAATCGACTTCATCTAACCGACTGATCGGCTCACGCAGAGGGCCTAGCGGGATCAGCTGTTGGTTACCAAAACGGCGCGCACCATCCACCACAGCGATTTCAATGTCACGCTGCAATGCATAATGCTGCAAACCATCATCAGTAATGACGATGTTAACTCCTTGTTCAAGCAGCACTTTCACGGCTTGGCTGCGTACAGGGTCAACCGCTACAGGGGCTTTGGTACGCTGAAAAATGAGTTTTGGTTCATCACCGCAATGTTCCGCTGGCGTTTGTTCACTGACCACCAAAGGATAACTTGGCGCTTTGGCTCCATAACCGCGAGATACCACGCCCGGACGATAGCCAAGGTTTTGCAGTGTTTCCACCAGCCAAACCACAACCGGCGTTTTACCATTGCCACCTGCGGTAATATTACCCACCACGACAATAGGCAATGGCGCACGGTAAGACGGTTTATCACCCACTTGATAAGCCTTACGCCGTGAGCGGCTAATTGCGCCAAACAGCAAGCTGAATGGCCACAACAGTGGCCATAACAGATAACCCAACGGATGGCGGTGAAACCAAATCTTTTCTATCACCACTATTCACCAAACTGGATGCGGTGTAGTTGAGCATACGCGCCATCTTGTGCCAATAAATCAGCATGACGGCCGCGCTCAATGATTTCACCTTCGTCTACCACAAGGATCTCATCGGCTTGTTCGATGGTCGACAAGCGGTGCGCAATCACCAGCACGGTTTTGTTTTTCTGTAGCTCATTCAATGCCGCTTGGATCGCGCGCTCAGATTCAGTATCTAGCGCTGAAGTCGCTTCATCGAGAATGAGCACAGGAGCATCACGCAGCAACGCACGGGCAATCGCCACACGCTGGCGCTGACCACCGGACAAACTCGTACCGTTCTCACCAATGACGGTATCCAACCCTTCTGGCAGATTTTCAATAAACTCCATCGCATGCGCTTGGCGAGCCGCTTGCTCAATTTGCTCACGGGTGTATTCACCTTCGGCGGCATAAGCGATGTTGTTGGCAATGGTGTCATTAAACAGATGTACGTTTTGTGAAACTAATGCGAAGTGGCGACGCAAATTAGTCAGTTTGTAATCACGCACATCGTGTCCATCAAGGCTGATTGAACCACTGTCTACATCATAAAAACGGGTAAACAGATTAGCGATGGTTGATTTACCTGAACCAGAGCGGCCAACCAACGCAACGGTTTTGCCTTGCGGAATATCAAAAGAGACATTCGCTAACGCTGGCTTTTCTTTTCCTTGATAAGTGAAAGTCACGTCTTTAACGGCAACCTCACCTTTAACGCGATTGACTTCGTACTTGCCATTATCACGCTCAGTTTCCAGATCCATCAAACCAAACAGAGTTTGACAAGCGGCCATACCGCGTTGGAATTCAGACGTCACACTGGTCAATGCTTTTAGCGGACGCATCAAGCCAAACATGGCAGAAAACACGACAGTGAAAGTACCCGGCGTAAGATCTGCACGAATGGAGTCAACACTCGCCAAGAACAACACGGCAAACAGCGCTAGTGAAGCAATCATCTGGATCACAGGATCAGCAATAGATTGAGCGGAAACTAGCTTCATCGTTTGTTGACGCATGCTGTTACTCACTTGGTCAAAGCGTTTACGCTCAACGGCTTGACCACCGTAACTTAGCACCACTTTATGACCTTTGAGCATCTGTTCAGCAGATGAAGTTACATGCCCCATGGTGGTTTGCATGTTGCGCGAAATCTTACGAAAGCGCTTAGAAACCACACTGATTGCGAAAGCAACAACAGGCGCGACCACGATCAACACCAAAGAAAGCTGCCAACTGTTCCAGAACATCAGGGTTAACAAGCCGATAATGCTTGCCCCTTCACGCACAATGCTAACTAAAGCGCGGCTAGTTGCGCCTGCAACTTGCTCCGAATCGTAAGTGATGCGAGATAGCAGTCCGCCTGTCGATTCTTGGTCGAAAAAGCGCACTGGCATGTGCATGAAATGGTTAAACAAACGGCGACGCATCAGCATCACCACATTGCCAGAAACCCAACTCAAGCAGTAGGAAGAAGCAAATCCACTTAAACCGCGTACAAACATCAAGCCTAAAATCATGAACGGCAGGATACGCAGGAAGTTGGATTCCGCATTACCAAAACCTTCGTCTAATAAAGGTTTTAGTAGAGAAATCATATAGGTATCAGCGACAGCATTGATAATCAGCGCGACAACCGCAACAGCAAGACCCGCTTTATATAAGCGGATGTAAGTCCACAGACGTTTAAAGGTCTGCCAAGTAGTTTCGTCAGAGTGAAGTGACATAGAGAGGCTTTTCTGATTACAAAATTGCGCTCATTCTACTCCTTTACGCAGCATATGCCTATACCAAGGCTCCCAGCCAAGCGAACGCTGAGCAACCCAATCCAT
>JBOFIW010000602.1:0-1227 GCA_051650365.1 Vibrio sp.
CTCTTAATCACATCTATGATCTGTTTGATAAAGAGTTAGGTTACGTACAATACACGATTCAAAAATTCTATCGGATCGACGGTGGCAGCACACAAAATAAGGGAGTAGTGCCGGACATAGCATATCCAACCGCAGTAGATCCTTTGGAAACGGGTGAAAGTGTCGAGGACAATGCACTACCGTGGGATAGTATTGATAAAGCAAAATATGAGCGTTTGAATAACTTCAAATCGGTCATTGCTAATCTCGATGTGAAACATCAACAACGTGTCGCTAAGGATTTAGAATTTGGTTTCATTGAGCAAGATATTGCAAGATATCGTGCGGAAAAAGATGACAACCTGTTATCTCTGAACGAAAAAATACGCAAAGATGAAAGTGCTAAAGCGGATGAAGAACGCTTAGTCCGTATCAACCAGCGTCAAAAAGCCTTAGGTAAATCTGCTTTTGCTAACTTGCAAGAGGTACCGAAAGATTATGAGGCACCCGATGCGTATTTAGATGAATCAGTTAACATAATGCTTGACATGATTACCAACTAATAAACTGATTTTATTTAACATTATAAAAGCGGACCTAAAGGTCCGTTTTTTTTACACTTTTTTAACCAATAAAATTAATGTGATGGAAATCAAATAATTTCGCATTTCATCCTCTATCTGCCTACGCTTACAAAAAAGTGAGGAGAAAAATAATGAAATGGATTTCCACATGTATGGTGGGTTTACTTTTTGCTACATCATCACCGGTATGGAGTGCAGACAAAGGGGAGCGAGTTGATTTAACTCAGTTTGATCAACCATTGCTGCTTGGTGATTGGTATTTACAAAACCCAAACCCGGAACATTCCAGTGAAAATTTTAGAATGATTAAGCTAAGTTTGGCTTCTGATTACCATTTCTCCATTGATATTCAGAAGAAAGATTATAGTGTCGATCACTGGAATGGTGATTACTCTGCCGATGAAAAAACCATCATTTTAGGTCTAGATAGCTCAGAGCCACAAACCTATCAATACGAAAATAATCACCATTTATTAACACTCAATGGCGTGACCTTTACTAAAGGTTTGGCCAATACTCTGGCAGGTAGTTGGAGCAGTGCTCACATCAATAATTTACAAGGTGAAAACCTTGAAAAAAGTTTAATTCAACTCACCTTACAACCCGACTTTGTTTTTTCATTTCACATCGTAAATCCCAATGGTCACGAAGCGACTCACCGCGG
>JBOFIW010000603.1:0-2852 GCA_051650365.1 Vibrio sp.
AGCTCATCGGTGTGGGTTGATTCGTAGCGATAATCGAGATCATTCCATAACCAAACCGTCATGTTTTGGTAGATGCGGTTAAGATCGACACTATTTAAGCGCTTACCCTGCTTACCTTTGGTGCGGAAATAGCGTTCATGTTGGTACAAAGCTTCAATATTGGTGCCTAAGTTAGCCGCTTTTACCATGGCTTTGGCTTCTTCATCACCCAGTTTTAGCTCGGTATAAAATGGCACATGCATACTACCACCAGTCGGAATGCCATTACCCGGACGGTATTCCAAACAGTTCACTTCGTAATGGTAGTCACTTTTGCTGCACTCTTGATATGCAGGTGCACCGAAAGAGGTTGTAAATGCATCAAGAATCCGTTGCTTCGCGGCAGTCAAGCTCACTCGATCTATCACTGGGTGACCTAAATCATCGTAGACGACTTTGCCGCTCTCATCTTTTTGCCAGTGGCTCGACTCATCAATGAAAGCAATCTGTTTAACGGGGTTTCCTTGGCTGTCCTCTTCCATCCAAGTTGCCATTTCCAGATTAGGTTTATCATCAGGTTTACCTTCAATAATAAACTTCCACTCAACCGAACCATCTTCTTTAATGGTATATGGCAAGGTAGGAGATGCACCATTTTCCCCTTCCACGGCAGCGTAACGTTCTAATACCCACATGCCATGTTGACGTTGGTTACGCACCCGATCCGGATAACCACCACTTGGCCCGTTGCCATTTGCTACGACACTTTGTCCCATACCAAACGCAATCCCAGCACTATCCAGTAAACGAGCAACCTCTCCCGCATTGGCTTGATTGGTGATGGTTTCCATCATCAACACATTACCGCCACGGCTGACGTAGTCGATCAGTGCAGTGACATCCTCTTGAGTTAACTTAGGAGCACTAATATCGGCACTCAGCGGAAGATCGTAACTCCCCATGCCTCGCAATCCACGATATTCATAACCATTGATGATCAAGAGTGGCATATCTTTCGGCTCTAATCCTGCAAACTGACTGAGCTGTTCGGTACGCGCTGCAAAACGCGAGTCCAATACAAATGGGGCCGAGCTTCCCATCACTTGCCCATGACGTTTGAAATAGACATAAGGAATATTGGTGCCAACGGCCAACTCTGCTGCACTTTTCCCAGTCAGATACTTCAGCACGTTACCGAAGAAGTTCCCCATATCATCACTGTCACCATTAGCAACACATTGACCATCAGCATGCTGCCCCCCATTCCAACTAAAACCGTTCGGACAAACCAATACACTGTTGTAACGGGAGTTACCTAACACCATCACTTTACCTTGGCCGAGATCGCCAATGCTGATAAAGGGCAAATTAAACGTTGCGGTTTCAGCAGAAACTTTTTCAAGTTTTACTGAGGACGGCGCTTCAGTGATAAATGCGAGTTGTTGAGCATCCCACGCCTTAGGGTTACCAAAATCAATCCAGTAGTTATTATCGTTACGTGCCATTAATACGGGAAATGCCGTATTCGCAATGTTAACAGCCGCTTGTCCACGTGCACTGCCGGTGCTGCCGTAGAAATTGGTACTGTCATGGAATACATGAAAACGTTCTACTTTTTTCCAACCCTGCTTCTGAACATCTTCTGTCGCCCCCCAGAGTTTTTGAATATCCGCTTGAATACGGCTTGCCTCTGGATCCACCGCTGATTTCGTGGACAGTGTCGACCACATTGGAGCCATGCGGCTCGGCTTTAACGCTTTATCAATATCGGCTGCGATCCCTTGGGAAAATTGCTGATTAAACTCACCGTAAACAATTTGGGTTTTACCGCCCCCCACATCCAGTTCCACATCTTCATTACTGAGCGATAGTGAAATAGCTTCATTGACCACATTAGGGTATTGAGCAAAAACGTGTGTCACCTTATCGGAAACGGAAACCACCTCGCCGGAAATATCGGCATAACGCAACACAAGCGCTTCCGCATTTTTCCCTTCATTTTCCGCGCCTAATTCAGCCAACTGAAATGTATTTTTGTTACCACGAATATTGCCTAGCTCGAACGTATCGATCGCAAAACTGATGGTATCTCCCCACGAGAATTCGAAACGGCCATCTTCCATCGCTCGGCCAGCTTTACTAACGCCAGTCACCCCACGGCTGTGGTTACTGAAATAAGCAATGCCATTTACCGGACGACCTTGGCTGTCCAATAATTGACCTTGGCTTAAAATAATCTCTGTGGGTTTATACACCAAATTCTCTTCAGCATTCGCAGAAACAAAGTTGCTGTCTAAATTGTTAGATGCTCCTGGAGTGATCGCCGGTGGAATATCGGGAACATGGGTTGAAGGTTGTTTGTCGACTTGATTATCGTTACTCACTTTCTCAGTAATCAGATCACGAAATGCTTCGGTTGGCATATCTAAGTTATTATTGAGATAGTTTTCAAATGTCAGAGCATCACGGGAAGAATCGAAGTTAAGATCAATATCTTTTCCCTGTACACTGCCCATATTTTTGATGAGTGTTTGTACATTATGTTGTCGCTGCGTTGAATCTTTATATTCATCAGCTTCTGTTAATTTTAGTGACTCAATTGAACTAGAGCGCTCTAACGCTCTTGCCGTAATGGGGGATATAGGTGCTGAATTAGCCGAATCGAAGGGGGAAATAAAGGTTGCTAATGTTCGCCCATCCACTGTACAAACTACGTGGCCTTTTTGTTCCACCGAAAACTGATTCGCTGGCTGATCATTACACTGTACCGACTCATCAAACATCAAACTGCCATCGAGTGATAACCGAGAAATAATGATTGGATCATCGACACCAATGTCGGGTAAATCGCCTTCACCCAGATTAGGTCCCTC
>JBOFIW010000604.1:0-2739 GCA_051650365.1 Vibrio sp.
TCGGGCATAAAAAGATACCTTGCCACAAGCGCAAACACTATTCCAAAGATCATAAACCCCCAAAAACCCTTACTGTTAAAGGGAATATCGCCGAGGGGGATAAATAATAAGGCTGGTAAAAAACCAGCAAAGATTCCAATAAACCAACGCGCGATATCACCTCGTCGCTCTGAAAATGCCACACATTCCCACTGATACAAAACCTCACTGCTGTGTAAATTTGCCTTTAACTGCTCATCAATTAACATTCAACCCTTTCCTACAATGAGATTTCTTGTGGGAACATTACGCAGTCCTGCTGGTTGTAAATACATTTCCCTGCTCTACTGGATCTGAGTACACCTTCCAACCAAGCTAGAACTTTATTAAACGATTAATAGATGACCAAGTTAACTCAATTAGGCAAAAAACGGGCTATAGTGGTCTCTGCGAGTTATTTTTCTGTCTAATTTAGCCCTCAACACTCTCAATTTTACGCGCAAGGAAAAAATGATGAGAGCCAACCAAACTTTCCGCTTGAGCTTTAATTTTAACCTGTTCGCTGGGTGATGAAGTAAATGCTGTTGAGCTCACAAAGTCATGCATAAAGTAAGTGAAGAAAGTCGCGATATCTTTAGGAAACTCCCTACTCGGTGGATACAAGAAGGTCTTTGCCATGTTAAGGGCATTACTTCCCTGCACATAAGCAACATAACCATTGGGATTTGTCACGGCGCGTTCGACATATTTCGCTTCATCATAAACGAACTCAAGCCATCCCCAACGCTTTCTTAGCCATGAACGTTCATCCGAATCGGCATCCTTTAGCCTAGCTTTGTAGTCAGCATACTGCTTTCCAAGCCACCAAGAGTAAATATATTGGTGATTCTCAAAAGCTTGGCGGGATAGTTTCTTATTACCAGCTTGTTGTATATATCGGTGCGTATAATACTGCACTGATTTTCCCGCCAAGTTGTCATGCATGACAAAATATGCGGCAACCTTTTCCGAGACTTTATGTAACTCATTAAAATTAGGAAAAGGCACCTCCCCACTACGGGCCGCATGATACATCTGATGTAACGCCACTCGGCTCAATTCGGCACTGGGGCGTTGCTCATTGGGGAGCAAACCACCTGTAATATCTTCACTTATGCCCGGTAACAAGCTCTCGTCCCATCCAGACTGTAACGGCCCGAGTGGGACTAAGGGACGGTAAACTCGCCGCTCATGGGCGGCAACCAGATGAAGTGCCTTTTTCACCTCGCGATGAAGCGGCTTATCAAAATCAATCACCTTACCGCCACCAATCCACTCCAGAGGCTTAAGCAAGATTCCGGCAAAACTGAAAACATCGTTCATGGTATCACCCGAATCGAGTGAACTGCGGCGAGTGCAATCAAATAGCCCGGCAAAGGTGATCTGGACCTTTGCTCCCTCATAGATATAGTCTTCGCCCTGTTTCGTGCAGACCTCTTCCAGTAATTCGTCAATAAAACGACGAGCAAGAATGCCACCTAAGTCTGCTCCAAACACAGAAACCTGAATAAGTTTAATCGGAAGTGCATTCTTCGATTTCAATAATGTAAATTGGTCTTTAAAGCCATTCTTCGCACCATCAACCCTTGCATCGACCCCTGTCATAAACTGCTCCATAACCATGGGGTTATCCCGCAGTGCTGGCAAGGCCTCTAGCGTCACTTTCTTGGCAACATTTTGCGCTGTATCTGTAATAACTGCTTTAGCTCCTTTGATACTAAAGAGCTCATCGAGATGGTTTGATAGGGTATCAAACCAATTCTTCTTATTGGCTTCAAAAAGCGTATCAACCACCGCATCTTTGGTCTGACCGCTGACACTATCCAACGTATTATCCAGTAAAGCCGCTTGCTGACTATCCATAATACTGTGCAGACGTTCAGCCGTTTGATCTTCATAGGCTGTACCCAAACCAGAGATGTACTCAGCTGAGTAAAGGTAAGATGAGTCGAAGTCCATCGATTCTTGAATTGGGTATGCCCTAAATAAGCGGGATACATTCGATAGACGACCTGTTTCGCTATCCTGATTGACATTACGGTGCATACCGTCAAAGAAAAATCCGACTTGCCATGCTAAAGCGCACGAGCCCACCCCCGCTTGATGCAGACTCTGCTCACGAATTTTACGACATTGAATATCCTGTATATCGAGCATTAGTATTTCCTTGTCTGATAGGTGGCAATTACATCATCAAAAGCACCAAGCTTCGGCGACCAACGTACTTGGACCTCGTTATTAGGCATAATCAGGGTGTAGAAATATATATCGCCTTGTTTGCGTTCCGGCATAGGTAAGGTTACTTTGTGTTTTTCAAAACGGTACCCTGCTTCTTTCTGAGCTCGTGTCATATCGAGTTCCCATTCAATCGTAACCGTTTTGCCCGATATATCGTAAGAACCAGCAATTTTTCCCCCAGCATTCAAACCGTCAAAGGCAAAGGCATTGGGGCCCATATTTCCATTGACATAAATGTAGCTAATTGGGCGATCCATTAAATTATTGAGCACCAGCTTAGCACCACCAAAGCTCTCTTTAATCACAAAAAACCAAACCAGATACCCCACGAGCATGGCGCCTGCCAACCAACGTCCCCAGCGGGGCAACAGAGTCCAAATGGCATCAAAAACTAATACTGGCAATGATTTACGCATTACAACATCCTCTAACACATTTTTTTAATTCTTCGAAAACTTTCTGAAAACACTTCTTGAAGCCCAT